>DASQMK010000068.1:0-6651 GCA_035645575.1 Metabacillus sp. | reverse complement strand
AAGTGGATAATGTGATAACCCCATCACGATAATGATTCCATGTAAGCTATACATATTGATTGGTTCTAATGTTCCCGGCAGTAAGCTTAAAAGCTTTGCAAAAAATCCATTTTTGCTCATAAACTGTGTCCACGCTAATGTCGTAATATATGAAGGAATAATAAAAGGTAAAAAAATGAATAATTGAATTAGCTTTTTCTGCCTAATATTTGTATACGCCACAACCCAAGCAGCGAGAATCCCTAAGATGATCGCAATAATCGATGAACCTAACACAACATATAATGTATTTTCAATCGTTTTCCATGTTGAACGGTCTTGAAGAACTGACGTATAGTTCCCTAAGGTTAAACCACTTTCAGACGAAAAGCTTAAAAAGAATAGCCTAAATATAGGCAAAACAAAAAAGATAAAAACGAATAAAACACCAATTAAAAACCACCACTTATTTTGGTTATGAATCCGACTAGCAACGCTTTGCCACATTAGTGATTTCTCTCCTTAGATGAAATTGAAAATAAGGCTACTCAAGCAAAGAATTTGAGCAGCCTCATTTCATTTTATTGACCAAAAATTGTTTCAAATTCCTTTTTATCATCTTCTCTTGCTTGATATAACTCACTAATATCTGCGTCTATCACGTTCATTTCCTCAATCGTTTGTAAGCCTTCAGGAGCTTCAACACCTTTGCGAATTGGTGTGTATCCTAAGTCTGCCGCTAATTGTTGGCCTTCCTCTGATAAAACAAAATCAACAAACGCCTTTGCTGCTTCTTCATTTTCGGCATCCTTCATGATCCCGATTGGTTCAGTTATTACTGGTACCCCTTCTTTTGGATAAATCAGTTCAACTGGAGAACCTTCCGCTTTTGCACGCGCCACAATAAAGTCTACAACCATTCCATATGATTTTTCACCATCAGCAACAGCTTGAAGAACAGCCCCGTTTCCTTTTGTCACGGTCATGTCATTTTCCTTTAAGCTCTTAAAATAATCCCATCCAAACGCTTCATTTCTTGTGAATACACCTAAATTGTAGGCTGCAGCACCTGAATAGAACGGACTTGGCATGATCGTTTTACCTTTTGAGTTCTCATCTGTTAATACATTCCATGAATCAGGCATTTCAGTTACATTCGTCGTATTCGCGACTAATGCTGTAGCCATTACCTTCGTCCCTGCATACATTCCATCAGGATCAACTAGATTTGAAGGGATCTCACTTAGCTCCTCTGACTTATACTCAAGTAACAAATCCTCTTCCTTCAAATCCTCAAAGGTGACAGAATCTGCTACAAGCAACACATCTGCTTGAACATCTCCTGCTTTCTGTTCAGCTTTAATTTTACTAATGACCTCTTCTGTTCCTGAGCGATATGTTTGGACCTTTACATCTGGATATTTCTCAGTAAAAGCATCAACTAATTTTTGAGCATCCTCATCTGGTTGAGATGTGTAAAAAGATAAATCACCCTCAATTCCAGCTTCACTTCCGCTATTAGTGCTGCTTTCTTCACTACCACAACCAACAAGTGCAAGAGATACGAGGGATAATAGTAATCCGCCTTTTAATTTATTCATGTTAACTTCCTCCTCAAGAATGTTGTTTTTGTTTAAATGTTAAATCCATCGTTTTAATTGTTCTCTTTCTTTTTTCATAGATTCTTCGTAATCTTCACCATATTAAATTTTAATAGATTGATGTTAAGCAACATTATACGGAAAGTTAATATTTTGAAAATTTTTTGTAAAGGGAATAATTAAAATCAGGCTATTTCTTTCATTTTAAAATGTGGCAGAATGGGTAGAGGGGGACTTTGAGGTTTTAAGAGGAAATGAGACTTAATTATATGTAGTCTATTATTTATCGCAAAAAAAAAGACATGGAATCTTTCACCCATGTCCTTTAAAATATCCCCAAAAATTTCTTGCGTCGTACCTCATGAGGTGGTTGTCGATAGATTGTACTGTTTTCAACGACGAGCTCAGCATTTTCCTTAAACATATAAACTAGCTCACGCCCAAACTCTTTCTCGATTTCACCATAGGCTTCTCGTAATCGGAAGGTCCGTCCTGAAAGATTATGTGCATCAGATGCGATAAAGTGTGCTTGATTTGCTTCAATTAATTGAAGAGAAAACTTCTTTATTTTCTTTCCAAAATGTCCCGTGACACTAGATGCAGTCACTTGAGTCGCGGCACCTTGTTCAACTAATTTATATAAAATTGAAGGATTTTCAATGATCTCTGAGTTCCTTTCAGGGTGAACAATGATCGGAGAAAGTCCTGCTAGCTGAATATCGAATAATAATTTTTTTGTATATCTAGGAACGTGATTTGACGGCAATTCAATAAAAAGATATTTTGAGTGATTAAGAGTCAGGATTTCACCTTTTTCATAATCCTCCAAAAGATCTCCATAAATCCGCGGTTCCTGGCCAGGTAATAGTTCTATCGGAAGCTGTTGTTCCTTAATCATTTGATTCAACTCTATGACCTTATCTTTAATTGACGAAGCAATATTATCATATTTCCCATTTTTATGATGTGGTGTCGCAATAATTTTCGTAATCCCCTCGTTCGCTGCATGCTTGATCATCTTCATCGAAGCATCAAGATCTTGGGCACCATCATCGATTCCGTCTAGAATATGGCAATGGATATCTATCATGTCGTTCCCTACCTTTCTACCTAACAGAAAAATATCAATACTCCTATTATCATATAACCCCACCCAGAAGTCTATATCCAAAAATAGGTGGTACAGAGGGACAGGTCCCTCGTCCCACCTAACTCCCTTTCTTCCTTTTACCTACTAGAAGCTGCTGCTTCTGCTCCCAACACAACACTATCGCTTCCCCCAAAGAATCCTCGGTTACAGAAACTTCCGCTTTTAGATCTGATATTGTTCTAGCTAAACGGAGAATTTTCACTTGAACACGGTTACTCCAATTCATTTTTATCACTATATTTTGAAGATGTTTTCTTACATTATCTTGGAACTCTCCTTTATTAAGTAAAGTTTCATAAGGGGCTCTCCCGTTACATATTTCATGTCCATAACGTTCATATTGTTGATCTCGGGCTTTTTTAACCCTCTGTCTAATTTTAATAGAAGATTCCCTGATTGGACTGCTGTCCTCAAGAACAACGGGTTGCAGAGTAAGCGATATATCGAATCTGTCACGAATTGGTCCTGATATACGATTTTGGTAGGACTTAATTTGCTTTGGACTACACGTGCAGTAGTAGGAAGTTGACCCCAGGTAACCACAAGGGCACGGGTTCATCGCACCAATTAATAGAAACGAGGCAGGGTAGGTTACAATTGAACGGACTCGACTTATCGTAACCTTGCCTATTTCAATTGGCTGTCTTAACATATCCAGTGTCTTTTTAGAAAACTCAGCCATTTCATCTAAAAACAAAACACCTCTATGAGCTAACGAAATTTCACCAGGCTTTGGGTTTTGTCCACCGCCAATGATGGATATATTTGAAGCTGAATGATGAGGAGCTCTGAATAGTGAGGAGCTCTGAATAGTGGTCGATGAATGACTTCATAGTCCATTCCTGCAAGTTGGTACAAACTTATCTTTTCAAGTCCTGCTTCGTAGGATAAAGGCGGGAGGATAGAGGGGAATGCTTCGGCTAGCATACTTTTGCCACAACCTGGTGGACCGTTCATAATGATATGGTGTTCACCAGCTGCTGCTATTTCTAAAGCACGCTTGGCATCTGTATGACCAATAATTTGGGCAAAATCTTTTTCATAACGGGTTACCTCTGATAATTGTTTAGCCACATAACGTTCGGGTGTCATCTGTCCTGATAAATGTTGAAGAACATCCCTCAAAGTAGAAACAAAAACAACCTCTACCTCGTTAATGATTAATTCGGGTAGATCTGAATTAATCGGCATGTATAATCGAGTATAACCAATCTTTCTAGCGGCTAATGCGGCGGCAAGCATCCCTTCAAATGGATAGATAGAACCATCTAGTGATAATGCGCCTATAAAACTAGTAGAATTCGGAATATTGTCCCTTATCATACCCAAGCTTTTTAAAATACCTATAGCAATAGGCAAATCAAATAATGGACCATTTTTTTTGTTCAGAAGGTGATAGGTTCACCACAATTTTTTCCCAACTAATGGAATTCCTTGGGAATAAAGGGTAGCTTTTACTCGTTCTTTCGACTCCTTGACAGAAGCATCAGGTAAGCCTACTATAGTAAAGCCTTCTCCCATATCAATAGCTTGAACCTCAACTTGTACACAATACCCTTCCACTCCCTTTAATCCAATACTCATTATTTTTGTGATCATACAGTCATCTCCTAATTTTATTTCCTAGCACGCTGTATCACACTCTTTGAAATACCAGTTACTCTTTCTACCTGTCTTAAGCTCACCCCATTTAAATCTTTAAGTTCAGCTAGGATCGAATCTCTATCATTTCTATTCATGTGCTGCAAAACACTTTTGTTGGATACACCTAATTTGGATAAATGCTGTATTACTTCATCGTCAGACAACCTACATTTCACTGTTTCTTCTAGGCATTGATCATTATTTGGTTTTTCCATAAACTCTTTAAACAGAATAAGGGATTGCGTTCGGTCTGGGGAGAAAAATTGAAGTGGATAATCTACATCAACAATGGTTGCCTTATCAATGAACTCATGTATACTTGTCCATTGGCATTCAAAGACATTAGTAGATAAACCGGCTTTTAAAGGATTTTGATGGATATAACGAAGTACTGTTAAAAAATATCTAATACTTTCTACATTTTCACTTTTAAATCGTTCCTGAAACAAATGACCACAGCGCTCATATTTCATATTGTACCAAAACACATAGCTTGAACTTATTCGCTTTATAGCATCTGAAATATTATCTTCAAGATCCTTCACTAATAGATGAACATGATTATCCATTAAACAATAACTGTAAAGATGAAAGCGACAAATTTCCTTATACCTTTTTAATACTTCTAAAAACCTCAACCGATCTTGGTTATCTTCAAAAATTGTTTGTCGATTGATTCCTCTAAGCATAATATGGTACATGCCGTTTGGACTCTTTTTTCTTGCTACTCTCGGGATAGGGATCACCACACTTTAGATTTCTGGGTCCAAATAAGATTGTTCAGGGGTTGGGATAAACGAGAAAATAGAGGTGAAAATGAGGCTAACTCTAGCATATTATTTATTCTACTTATTAAATCGAATTCCTTCAAATATATATATAGTTTTTGTTTACAAATAAAAATTGGGACAGTTTACCTGTCCCTATGTTCCACCATCTGAATAAAAGCCTTCACAAAAGCAGGATCAAACTGCTGACCAGAACACCTGCGCAGCTCCGTAATCGCTTCTGTAAAAGTCTTCGTTTTTTGATAAGGTCGTTCTGTTGTCATAGCATCAAAGGAGTCGATAATACAGAGAATACGTGCGAGCTTCGGGATGTTTTCTCCCTTAAGTCCATATGGATATCCTTTTCCGTCGTAGCGTTCATGGTGAAGCTCAACAAGTGGAAGGAGGTCATCGTATTTTTTCATAGAACCTAGAATTTCTTTCCCGTAGGTAACATGTTTTTTCATCATTTCCCATTCGTGCACTTGTAGTTTGCCTTTTTTATTGATCACGTCACGTGGAATTTCCAGTTTTCCAATATCATGGACAAGAGCTCCTAAGATCAATCTTCGTTTTTCATCCTCACTTAGCTGCAGCTGATTACTAAGATCCACAGCATACTTGAACACTCGTTTGCTGTGCTGATATGTGTAAATGTCTTTTGATAAGAAGATCTGCAGCTGCTGCTCAAGGCCCTCGATTTCTTCTTTCATTTGTAGTCCTTGTTGGATCTCAAGACCTTCTTTATAGATTTGAATGCTGTTTTTCCCTTCTGCTTTTGCATAATAAAGAGCCTTATCAGCCTTTGATAATAACTCTGAGGAGCCGTATGTTCCCTTCTCATACTCAGCAATTCCGGCCGAGAAGGACAAACATCCTAATGGCAGAATATCAACACCCTTGAAATGGGTATCATTGTAATCCTTACGTATTTTGTTCATAAAGGCCTGTGCTTTTTCCTGGCTTGTTTCAGGCATGATGATGGCAAATTCTTCTCCACCATATCGAGCAGCAATATAAGGAAGATCCTTCACTTTTTCAGATAAGAAGCTTCCAAATAATGCCAACAACTCGTCCCCTTGAACATGTCCATTGAAATCGTTATATTTCTTAAAATCATCTAAGTCGAGTAATGCAATAGAAAAGGGCTGTTCACATTTACTTTTTTTAATAAATTCATCAAGCGTTTGTTTAAAGTATCCATGATTATAAAGACCTGTTAAAAAGTCTTTTTGCGCTCTAGTTTCTTCATTTTTATACAGAGAAAACACTTTTCGAAAGGCGAGTGATAGCGTAATTGATAAAGAGATGAATAGGAAAATACCAAATATTGGTTGCTCGTGAATAACTATCGTTAAGACAAGAGAAAGCACTAGTGTACATAAATAACTAATGAACGCTTCTTTCATATCTTCTTTCTTAATAAGATTTTGAAAAACAGTACGAAAAGACTGTTTGCTTACTAGAAAAAAGTAAAGCCACATAATCATTACATTTAAGAAAAAATATA
>DASQMK010000067.1:0-3700 GCA_035645575.1 Metabacillus sp. | reverse complement strand
TGAATACGAGTTCCGATTACTAAAACTGCCTCCCGGATACTACGATTTGCCGAAGAAAACAGTTGGAGTAGTTAAACGAGTTTCAGACCAACACATTGAAGTGTATGCAAGAAGCTTAATGAAAGATAATCCAGAAAACGGTTACGTAACAGAAATGTCCGTGGGAATTGGTCGTGTGGACTCTATAAAAATTTTGTACCGTCATCCGGCAAACGAGAACTAACGAAAGGAATTGGGCGAATGAAGTTAACTGATAAATTTGTTTTCTTCTGGGGAGCGGAAGATGTTTTTTCAAACTTTCATTACTTTCCGTTTGAACATCAAGGTGTTTCATTTAAATGGTCAGAACAAGCTGTAATGTACAGAAAGGCAAAGCTTTTTGGAGCACATAAAATTGCATCGAAAATCTTAGAAGCTAATTCACCAAAAGAATGTAAATCTTTGGGGAGAAGCAGACAAATCCCATTTAATGAAGAAGTCTGGCTGAAAAACAGAGAAAGAATTTATAAAGAAGTCTTAAAGGATAAGTTCTCACATCCACATGCAAAGATCGCAATCCTATCTACAGGGAATAGGATGTTAGTTGAGGCCAGCCCTTATGATAAGATTTGGGGTATTGGATTGTCGGAAAGTCATCCTGATGCCGAAAACCCTGAAAAGTGGAAAGGTCTGAATTTATTAGGTAAAGTTCTTATGGAAGTCAGGAGTGAGTTGAGGCAGTAACTTCTTATACTGCTGAATATATTGAAAATAGTCTTGAAATATTATTCCCAAAATACGAGATTGAGCAAATTGGAATGCATCTAGTGGAGGTCACTCTTGCAAATATTGAAAAAATATTACTCTCATATAAAACTTTCTTTGGAATTAAATATGCAAAGAAATATGCTGAATTAAAAGAAAATAGAATTATACATTTAAATAAAAGCCTGACTATAAGAGGTGGATGGGGAGATATTTACGAAATCAAGTTGGGAATAGATGAAGAATCAAAAACCGTTTATTGGAAATTCGTTTGAAAGGGGAGCGTATGAGCGAAATTATTATCTATGCTGATGGAGGTTGTAGGAATAATGGTAAAGAGAATAATATTGGTGGTTGGGGAGCGGTGCTTCAATATAACGGCCATGTAAAAGAGCTTTACGCAGGAGAAAGAAATACCACCAATAATATTCAAGAATTAAAAGGAGCTATCAATGCGCTAGAGACACTTAAAACAACAAATATTCCTGTTCGTTTACACATGGATTCTGCTTATGTGGTAAATGGAATAAATCAATGGGTTAAAGGATGGAAGAAAAAAGGTTGGAAGAAAGGCGATGGAAAAAATCCTGAAAACCTTGAACTTTGGAAACACCTTGATAATCTTGTTTCAAAACAGGAAGATATTCAAGTGTTAAAAGTAAAAGGACATGCAGGTGTTGATCTAAACGAAAGAGCAGATGAGTTGGCAAACTTAGCTATGGACGAGGTGAAGTAATGGGGAAAGAAACTGTTTATCGAGGTATGAAGCCTTTTTTGCAACTTGCAAATATTAAAAAAGACCTTGAAAAAGCAAAGAAAGATTTTACAAACCTTCTTCCTCCAGAATATCAGGAGGAGTTTAAAAACAAATCATATTTGGCTGGTGGAGCTATTTACAGTTTATATAATAATCAAATACCAAAGGATTATGATTTCTTTTTAACAGATGAGTCGCTCGTAAAAGAATTACGGAGATTCTTTGATAATGGAACACTTAAATATAAAAATGGTGTCAAAATCGGAAAGTATAAGGGTGAGACTCTTGTATATACTGACAATGCAATATCAATTGGAATGTACCAGATAATTACTAAATGGGTGGGCAAACCAGAGGATGTAATTGGAGAATTTGACTTTAAACATAATATGTATTACTACATAAATGGAGAGATTGAGACGTTAGTTGGCTGGGAGTATTTAAATGACAATAAGCTTAAATACAATGAAAAGAGAGCTAGAGATATTTGTGGAACAATTATTAGAATAAAGAAATTTGTTGAGCGCGGATTTACCATTACTAATCATGAAGTGGCGAAGATGCTTTTAAAATTACATGAAGTTGGCTTTAATGAAAGAGAGTTAGAAATTTTACATATAAACGATGAAAGAAACGATTTTGGCAGTTGACAAAACTAATTAATAATGAGAAAATAATAATACATAATTAATTGTTAGTTCGATCTTGCTTAATAAGGAGAGATTTTGATGCGTTATATATATGAATCAAAGTGCAACAAAAAGGCAAAAGAAAGAGCTAATTTTTACTTTACAGAGGTTTATAACAATTTGTACGAAGTAACAAAGCATAAATTCGGAATTACTGGTCACAGATTAAACTCAAAAACTGTTATGCAAACCTTGCAAAATGAAGACAAAGTAACTATTGAAAGACTAGATGGATCAATTTACGCAAATCATCTTTTTTAAAACACCACAAAACTAATTAATAATGTTAGAAGGGATATATACATAATGGAGATTAAAATTTTAAAGTATGAAAAAAGTCATTCAGGATACTTTTTAAAACACAAAGCACTGATAGAAGCCTCTGGCGTGGTTGATGAAAATGATTTGGTTTTCAATACTAGCATTGAAGTTGGTTATCATCCTAAAGAGTATGGGCTATATGGCTTTAAAGTGAAAAAATTCTCTATCAAGGATCAGACTAGGTTTATCATTGCTTGGGAAACAGATCGGAGGAAGATTTGATGAGGGAAGTACAATGCTTCAAAATTAAGCGCGGTACAAAATATGACGAAGTAGAAGAACTCAAAAATCTAAGAGAGGAATGAGTATATGGAGTTAAAGATTAACGTAAATAAAATTCGCTTTTTAGATTCAAAGCTTACATCTGAAATGCTTGATAATAACGATGCAGTTATAGGAACGATTGATGGAAGAACAGTCTTGCTGACCGTAGTAGACCTAAAAGACATTATAAAACAAGTAGAAAAGAAGGAGGATCAATTATGATTTGGATTGTTTTAGCATGTGGTATTTACAATATTTTCCTTAGTCTAATTTTAAAGACGAGAGATTTTGGTAGTTCGGTAGTGTTTAAAGTTATTCCATTCTTTTTGGGATTAGGATGTTTAATTTATTTTCTAAAAGTAACAGGATTTGCTTTGTAAAGGGAGTGAATTATGAGCGTTTATATGATGTTTTTAATTTTATTATTTGCACATTTATTGGCTGATTACCCATTGCAAGGAGACTTTCTTGCGAATATGAAAGGTAAAAATCTAATTATCTTAGCAACACATGCTGGAATTTGGACAGGTGTCATCTGTATCGCATTGTGGTTTATGAATATTCTTGTCACACCAATAGATATTGTATGGCTATTTGTAGTTCATGCTATCGCAGATCATATGAAAGCAAAACCCGTAGGGTTTTATAAAAAGTTAAATCCGTTAGGTGCAGGATTGGTGATCGATCAGGGTATACATATTTTACAGATTATCATTTTATTGACATATAAAACAATTTGAGGAGGAGCAAGGATTGGCTAAATATCGTAAAAAACCTATTGTTGTTGAAGCGGAGTTATTCGAAATGGGAATGGAAGATGGATATGCATGCTACCCATTGTTCTCGGATAAATTATTAGGGTTCTTCCCAAAAGATGGGTACATTCCTAAAACAAATAGGAGACCAGCAATTAAAACACTTGAAG
>DASQMK010000066.1:0-1598 GCA_035645575.1 Metabacillus sp. | reverse complement strand
GGTATCTTCAAAAGAAAATACCCTGCCTATACCCATAATATGTCTTAAATCCATCGCTAAATGGGATTCAAGCAATGATTTTCCAAGTTCAAATAAATTTGGATAAGTTCTGCCAAGCGTGATCGTAATAGAATGCTCTAGGTCACGATAGGAGTCAAACAATTCTTGAGCTAGTTTCCCTTTCCTTACATCATTTTCATCTTCTAGAGATAAAAGGATGGCGTATTTATTAGGATCAATATTCATGACCATAAAGTTTCCTCTTGAAAAAAGAGTAGAGGCAACCTCTGTCATCTTTATAGTACATTCATCATGAAGACCTATAGGAGAATAAACAAGAACAGCAGCAAAGGCTGGTCCCTCTAACTCTACCCCCAGCTCAACTAATTCCTTCTCTACATCTATCCGCTGATCTCCTTCCTTCATCAACTTTTGAAAGAATTTTCGCTGAAGGTAAGGCAAGGATTCTATGATTCTCAATTCTTTTTTTGTTTCCTGTTCCCAATCTTCAGCTGCTTCTTTTACTTTGTTAAGCAGTTGCTCTGAGTCTACTGGCTTTAATAAATAGTCAAATGCTTTGAGTTTTATAGCCTCATGAGCATATTTGAATTCTTCATAGCCTGTAAGAAATATAATTCTCGTTTCTGGACTTATTTCTCTTATCTTTTTCCCCATTTCTAAGCCATTCATAAATGGCATATTAATATCAGAGATGACGACTTGCGGCTGCTCCTTTTTTATTAAATCGAGTGCGATCTCACCATCTCCTGCTTCCCCCGCAACGATAAACCCATGCTCTTCCCATAAGGTTGACTGACAAATCCCTCGACGAATAATACGATCATCTTCAACAACAATCAATTTATACATTCTCATTTATCTCCCCTTTTGTTTTGGGAATAATAATGCTCACTACGGTGCCATGACCTAGTTCACTAGATATCGTTAAACCATACTCTTTTCCAAAGTGAATTTTAATTCGCTCATTTACACTTTTTAACCCAATTCCAATAAAGCTCTTTTTCTCTTGAAAGGAAGCTTCCATCTCTCTTGAAATTTCTAATGATTTTTCTTTTTCTATTCCATTCCCATTATCAGCCACCTCTAAGTGAATCGTTTCATCCGTCTGATAACCGCTAATTCTAATCTTTCCTTGCCCTCTTTTCTGCTTTACTCCATGGTAAATGGCGTTTTCAATAAGCGGCTGTAATGAAAGTTTAATAATATTATAGGAAAGAATTTCTTGATCAACATTCACTTCGTAAGAAAAGTCATCCCCATAACGCATTTCCTGAATGAATAAATAGTGCTTAATATGTTCGATCTCTTCCTTAATTGAAATAATTTCTTTCCCTTTACTAATTCCGATACGAAAAAAGCTTGATAGAGCGCTTACCATTTGGCTTGCATCCTTATTAAGTCCCATATCACATAACCCTTTTATCGAATAAAGCGTATTATAAAGAAAATGAGGGTTAATTTGCGCATGCATAACAGCAAATTCTAATTGCCGTTTCTCTTCCTGTTCTAACCTGATCTGATCCATCAAAGTTTGAATTCGGAAAAACAGCTCATTAAAGCCATTTTGAAGGATTTTC
>DASQMK010000065.1:0-11791 GCA_035645575.1 Metabacillus sp. | reverse complement strand
GACTGCTCTATCTGTGGAGCAGTCCTTATTACGATTATCGCGAATCATCAGATGTTCTTTGAAGAAATTCTATTCGGTTCATAAAAGGATCATAAAAGGAGAAGCGTTTGATACCTGGAATTGGTGTCTCTTCTTTTATTGGGACATTGTGTTTTTGCAAAACATTTCGTGCTTCATGAATATCATCCACAAGAAAGGCAGGGTGACGTTTACTAATCGTTTTTTCAAACGCTTCTACACCTATATGAAGATTAACTTCCCCTGCACTACACCAAAAACCGCCATTTTCCTTTAATGCTTCAGGCTTTTCAACCTCTACAAACTGTAACAAATCTAGATAAAAGCTTTTAGCGGTGTTTTCTTCCCCACCTGGAACACAAATCTGAAAATGGTCTAACCCTTTAATCAAAATGCCCATCTATACCAACCTCCTTCTAAATAATACTTTACAAATTTCACTTATATCCTTATCATACAAATGACATCTCAATAATAAAATTAGAATTTTTTTGATACTTTACATAAGAAAAACTTATTAGAATTAAGCAGGTGAGTGGATGCAAACATCAGAACTTAGAATGCTGGTTGTTTTAGCTGAAGAAATGAATATGAGGAAAGCGGCAGAGAGATTATTTGTTTCTCAACCAGCATTATCACAACGTTTACAAACAATCGAAAAATCCTGGGGGCTACAAATATTTATACGATCACAAAAGGGTCTTACACTAACTCCAGCTGGTGAAAAAATTATTGCATACGCCCAAGAAGTTGTTTTGAAAGAAGAAAAAGTAAAAGAGGAAATACTAGCTTTAGAAGGTGAGGTACACGGAACTTTAAAAATTGCGGTAGCTTCTATTATCGGTCAACATTGGTTACCTAGTGTGTTAAAGACATATGTTAGAAAATATCCGCATGCAAAAATATCCCTTATAACCGGATGGAGCAGTGAAATTCTAAAAAGTATGTATGAGGATCATGTTCATTTAGGTATTATTCGTGGAAATCCTGAATGGAAAGGGATAAAAAAGCACCTACTCACAGACACACTTTACCTTGTTGATACAGAGATACAAAATATAGAAGAGGTACTCCGTACAGAAAGACCATTCATTCAATTCAAAAGTGATTCTTCCTATTATCAAGAAATACAGGATTGGTGGCATCGGCAATTTAATACATCGCCAAAAAGAACGATTGTCGTCGACCAAATTGAAACTTGTAAACAAATGGCTTTAAATGGAATTGGTTATGCAATCCTCCCTTCCGTCACATTGCAAGAAGAGGAAAATGGGGTTTTTAAAATACCGCTTCTTGATGAAGATGGAAAACCAATTGAAAGAGATACTTGGCTATTAGGATTTGAATCTTCTTTTGAATTAAAACAGGTTAAAGCCTTTCTTGAAATTGTTGAGGAGCAACAAAAGAGTGAATAACTATGTCAAATTGAAAATTACGAATTAGACAATATGACAAATTTAATAGATCTCTTGTCAACAGTTTGATCCTTTGATACAGTAAAGAATGACTGACATAGTACAAGGAGGAAATACATATGAAAATGATGGATGCAAATGAGATTATCTCATTTATACAAAACAGTAAGAAATCAACACCTGTAAAGGTTTATGTAAAAGGAAACCTTGAAGGAATAAATTTTGGTGAATCTGCTCAAACATTCATTACAGGAAACACTGGAGTTGTTTTCGGAGAATGGACTGAAATTGAAGCTGCATTAGAGAGCAACAAAGGTAATATCGAAGACTACGTGATTGAAAATGACCGTCGTAATTCAGCAATCCCTTTACTGGATCTTAAAGGAATTAAAGCACGTATTGAGCCAGGTGCAATTATTCGTGATCAAGTTGAAATTGGTGATAATGCTGTTATCATGATGGGGGCATCAATTAATATCGGTTCTGTCATTGGAGAAGGAACAATGATTGATATGAACGCAACACTTGGTGGACGTGCTACAGTTGGTAAGAACTGTCACATCGGTGCAGGAACTGTATTAGCAGGTGTAATCGAGCCACCTTCTGCAAAACCAGTAGTTATTGAAGATGATGTGTTAATCGGAGCTAACTGTGTTGTTCTTGAGGGTGTAACAGTTGGTAAAGGTGCTGTTGTAGGTGCCGGATCAATCGTAACAAAAGATGTTGAACCATACACAGTTGTTTACGGTGCACCTGCTCGTAAAATTAAAGATATCGATGCTCAAACACAATCTAAAACAGAAATTATGCAAGAGTTAAGACAATTATAAGAAATATGAGGATGACTTTTAATATTCTTACCCACTAGTTATGGGGGACTATTATAGTCATCCTCTTCTATATAGAGAGGAATGGTCATTGTGGGGACAGAACACCTCATTCAAATCCGAAGGGATCTTCATCGCATTCCTGAGATTGGTTTTCAGGAATTTAAAACACAACAATATCTTTTAAATCTCTTAAAGCAATTTTCGGAAGAGCGACTAGAAATAAAAACGTGGAAAACAGGTATTTTTGCGTTAGTGAAAGGATTAAATCCGAGGAAAACGATAGGCTATAGAGCGGATATAGACGGGCTGCCAATAACAGAAGAAACAGACTATGATTTTCAATCTGAACATCCAGGGTTTATGCATGCTTGTGGCCATGATCTTCACATGACAATTGCGATTGGGATTTTAACGCATTTTGTGCAAAATCCAATATCTGATCATGTATTGTTTTTATTTCAGCCTGCCGAAGAGGGACCTGGTGGAGCAGAGCCTATGTTAAATAGTGATATTGCTAAAGAGTGGAAACCTGATATGATCACAGCTCTGCATATAGCACCAGAGCTCCCGGTCGGAACAATTGCAACAAAGCCTGGATTACTGTTTGCCAACACTTCAGAATTGTTTATCGATCTGAAAGGAAAAGGTGGACATGCTGCATACCCTCATACTACAAATGATATGGTTGTAGCAGCATGTTCATTAGTTACTCAGCTTCAAACAATCGTTGCTCGTAATATCGATCCTTTAGATAGTGCAGTTATCACTGTCGGAAAAATAACAGGTGGAACTGTACAAAATATTATTGCCGAAAATGCAAGACTTGAAGGGACAATTCGAACTTTATCAGTCGAATCAATGGAAAAGGTTAAGGAAAGAATTGAAGCGATTGTAAAAGGGGTCGAAATAGGTTATTCATGTAAAGCAACGATTGATTATGGATCAATGTACCACCAAGTGGACAATGATGAGATGCTAACAAGAGAATTTATGCAATACATTTCTGAGCAAACGAGCTATGATGTTATAGAATGTACAGAAGCCATGACCGGAGAAGATTTTGGATATATGGTTGATCAAATTTCAGGGTTTATGTTTTGGCTAGGTGTAGGCTCTCCTTATGGATTACATCATGCAAAATTACAGCCTGATGAGTCTGCTATTGAGGTTGCAGTTGATATTATGTGTAAATATATTTCTCATAAAGCGAATCAATGATGTGAAAAAGCAATCTGTCGGGTACCGATTGCTTTTTTAGGAGCATTGGGATAAATTGAATTTTGTCGACTAATGTCTAATAGTCGATATATTTTAAAAATCGAAAATAAAATTCCATAAACAAAGATAAATCTTAAAAATCGAAGATAAAAGTCTGGTGTGCAAAAAATTTTCGTGCAAGCTATACTCAACACCAATTTACAAAGTATATTTTATCCAACCGTGTACACAATACATGTAGGAGGTGGATAAATGATGCCAAAAATCGGTGTAGAACAATCATTATCTGATGTTACTTCAGCATTACAACAAAAAGGCTATGATGTTGTCCAATTAAACAATGAAAATGATGCAAAAGGCTGTGACTGCTGTGTAATCACTGGTCAAGATTCCAATGTAATGGGGATTAGCAACGCCGTAACAGCTGGATCTGTTATTCAGGCTAGTGGTTTATCAGCAGATGAAATCTGCCAACAGGTTGAAAGTAAATTAAATCGTTAATTAAGTCGATGATGGGGAGTACAAAAAGTGCTCTCCATTTCATTTGTTTGGTGGATAGGTTTGCTAAAGCGACAAACTGATGAAGCGCATCCGTTTTTAATTGCTTTATCATGTACGACAGGTAAAAAAATAAGGCTTGTCTCATTTGGTACTTGGCTACAAGCCTTATTTTTTCTTAAGGATCTATTTATTTACATTTACCTGATGTGGATATGGTATTTCAATTTCATACGCATCAAATGCTTCTTTCATTGCTTTACGGAGATTACGTTCAACAGCCCATTGCTCCATGTTCTTTGTTTTTGCAAGTACCCTGATGACAACATCAGAAGAACCAAGAGCTTGTACACCAAGTACATTTGGACCATCTACGATATTTTCATCCTCTGCTGCAAATTTATCGCATACTTCCTGTAAAACCGCAATAGCTTTATCGATATCATCGTTATAGGATATCCCGATATCAACTAGTGCCCTCATATTACCTCGTGAATGATTGCTTACATTTGTAATTTCTCTGTTCGGAACATAGTGAAGTGTACCATCAAAACCTCTAATTTGAGTGGTACGAAGCCCGACTTGCTCTACAATCCCATCAAAGCCTGCTACGGTAACATAGTCCTCTACATCAATTTGCTTTTCCAAAAGAAGGAAAAAACCAGTAACAACATCGCTTACAAGTCCTTGTGCACCAAAGCCGATCGCTAACCCTACAACACCTGCACCAGCTATTAATGCTGAAACATTATAATTAAAAACCTCAAAAATCATAACAATAAAAATGAAAATCAAAACATACGAAAAGATATTTAAGGTTAAACTCTGTAAAGTTAACGCTCGTCCATTTGATATATTGTCACGTTCTTGTAACCTATGGAACATTCTTCTAATGACTTTGTTACCGATTGCTTTAACAATTAGGAAAGCAATAATAATTCCAATTAATTTCAAAATAATAATACCTGCATTGGTCATTAGCTCCGACCAATCAATATTTTCTAAAAACTCCATACATCAACATCCTTTCTCGAAATACAGATTCTTTCAGTATAAAATTCTATGCTATTCTGAAAGAACTTATTTTTAATACCCGTATCTATCAATGTTAAACATATTTTGTTCAAAAATGAAGGAATTAAGCTTATTTTGTCGAAAGTTTAATAGTGAAAAAAATACAAATTGAATAGTAGATACGAATAACGATCATACTATACATGTTTAATCATTTCACCTAATTTTCATAATAAAGTGGATTATTGCCTTTTAATGGCCCCCAGTAATTACATCCTACATAGAGAACAATATAAGAATTCTAAAAAGCACACAATTGAGTAATATAATATGGAGGGATGACATAATGGTAGATCGTATGGTGGGAAAACAAGCCCCAAGATTTGAAATGGATGCTGTATTATCAAATAAAGAATTCGGTAAAGTTAGCTTAGAAGAAAACATGAATAATGATAAATGGACTATTCTGTTCTTCTATCCAATGGATTTTACATTTGTATGCCCAACTGAAATTACCGCTCTATCTGATCGTTATGAAGAATTTGAAGATTTAGATGCAGAAGTAATTGGAGTATCAACGGATACAATTCACACACATCTAGCATGGATTAAAACAGATCGTAAAGATAATGGTTTAGGTAATTTAAAATACGCTTTAGCAGCCGATACAAACCATTCAGTTTCACGTGATTATGGTGTGTTAGTCGAGGAAGAAGGAATAGCACTTCGTGGTTTGTTTATTATTAATCCTGAAGGTGAACTTCAATACGCTGTAGTAAACCATAATAATATAGGGCGCGATGTTGATGAAACATTACGCGTACTTCAAGCTCTTCAAACTGGTGGACTTTGTCCAGTTAACTGGAAACCGGGACAAGCTACTCTATAATTAATCAAAAAGGAATGGTCAGCCCTTTATTATAGAAAAGCAATAAAATACATGAGTCTTTGTCTGAATTAATAGGAGCTTGGATGGTTAACAGAACTAAGAAAAATATAGAGTAGGTTATAATTAGTCAGTTACCACATTTAGGTAACTGGCTTTTTGCATAACTTTATTGATATGGAGTGTTTAAAGATGACACAGATAATAGGTGTTTTACTTGCGGGAGGAGAATCGCGAAGATTTGGCCAGCCTAAAGCTTTCGCGGAATATAGCGGTAAATTTTTTTGGCAGCATTCAATGCAGGCTTTAAAAGAAACAACAGAACGTCAGTTAATCATAAGTCATCAAAATCTCTTGAAACGATTTAAAGAAGAAACAGGGCAAATAGTGCTAACGGATGATCCTAAATTCAAAGGGGATGGACCTATGGCGGGGATATATACAGCGATGAAATATGAAATGTCAGAGTGGTATATGATATTGTCGTGTGATATTCCATTGATTTCTGCTGAATTGGTTCATAGACTACAAACATTTATTACTTCTGACAAAAAAATAATCATCCCAAACATAGAAGGGAAGTTGCACCCTTTAGTAGGTGTGTATCATTATTCTGTTTACCCCCTAATTGAAAGACAATTGGAAAATAAAGAACGGAAGATGATGACATTATTAAATCAAGTCGAGGTTTGCTATGTAACTGAAAAGGAATTGCAGACAGACTCTAAGATATTTAGCAACATTAACTCACCAAATGATTATGGTATGCTATTAAACAATGGTAAAATAGTAGAATCTGAATAAATTTTATTGCGCGGAGAGGGTTATATGATAGAAAAAAGAAAGCCATTACCAGTAAAAGAAGCAATTAAGAAAGTGATGACTTATGCAAAAACTGGAGAAATCGAACAGGTTTCTCTTCAGAATAGTTATGGAAGATATTTAGCAGAAGATTTAATTGCTACTCATCCAGTACCACCTTTTGATCGTTCACCATACGATGGATTTGCTATTCGAGCACAGGATACAGCTGTTGCCACATCTGATCAACCTGTTGAATTTGAGGTAATTGATGAAATTGGTGCCGGTAGTGTTAGTAAGTCAACTATTGGACAAAATCAAGCAGTTCGAATCATGACAGGTGCACAAATGCCAAGTGGAAGCGATGCAGTTGTCATGCTAGAATTAACAAAGGTTTATCAAAAAGATAACAAAACATACATGTCGTTAAAAAGACCATTTCAAATAGGAGACAATGTGTCATTTAAAGGTGAAGATACTCCAGAAGGAAGTGTTTTAGTTGAAAAGGGAACGGTTATTACACCAGGAACAATCGCATTGCTCGCTACATTTGGTTATGACAAGCTTCAGGTTGTAAGACAGCCGCGGATTGGTATTATCGCAACAGGCAGTGAATTATTAGAAGTTGGTGAACCACTTCAACCAGGGAAAATAAGAAATAGTAATTCATTTATGATTGAAGCACAAGCCAAAAGGGCAGGAGCAAATCCAATTTACCTTGGTAAACTAGCTGATGATTTTGAGACATGCTATGAAGCTGTAGTCAAGGCTTTAGAAAAGGTTGACTTTTTAATTACAACTGGTGGGGTCTCGGTTGGTGATTATGATTATTTGCCGGAAATCTATCAACGATTAGGGGCAAAAGTACTTTTTAATAAGGTTGCCATGAGACCTGGTAGTGTGACAACGGTAGCTGTTTATAATGGCAAGTTATTATTCGGACTTTCCGGCAATCCATCAGCATGTTATGTTGGTTTTGAATTGTTTGTCCGGCCAATTGTTAGACATTACTTATATTCATCTCGCCC
Source organism: Metabacillus sp. (assembly GCA_035645575.1). GTDB lineage: Bacteria > Bacillota > Bacilli > Bacillales > Bacillaceae > Metabacillus. The sequence goes on along the minus strand of DASQMK010000065.1, from coordinate 4,083 downwards.
ACATCTTCAAAAGGTAGCGGCTATTTTAGGGAAGGACTTCTTAAAGCCAAACCCGTTCACAAGGTTTGTTAGGGGATCAATCCAATTATTAGATGGACAAGTTATCGCAAGTCCTGTGGGATTAGATAAATCAAATGTTGTGTCCTCATTAGCTGATGCTAATGTGTTCATAGTTCTACCAGGTGGAACAAGAGGGTATAAAGCAGGGGACAAGATAGATCTTTTGTTATTCGAAGATCAAATAGGAAGTGACACTCATTGGGCAGAATCCTTCAAGTAGTTGGTTACCAAAATAGTGGAAAAACAACATTTGTCACTGAGTATATAAAAGAAGCAGTAAAATATAAGCTAAAAGTAGGTACAATTAAGCATCATGGTCATGGAGGTGCTTTAATCCAGGGTGATTATGGGAAAGATACGTGGAAGCATCGTGAAGCAGGTGCTCAAGTGACGTTTGTTGAAGGAAGTGACTCCTTTATTTTATCCTCTGATCAAATTAGGTTAACTCTTCCTCAAATGATTTCTATGTACAGTGTATTTTGCCTAGATGTTATTTTAATAGAGGGATATAAATTTGAAAATTACCCAAAGGTAATTTTGCTTCGATCTAGTGAGGATCTCCCGATGCTTGAAAAAGCGCATAATATAAAATGTGTTTTAGCTAATTTCGCATTACCCACCGAGGTCAAAGGTAAATATCCAATGTTTTCTTCCCGAGAACAATGTATAAAGTGGTTAATAACTAATGAAGCAGGTGAACAGATTGACAACTCCAATGTTTGAAATTGTAAAGGCGCCAATTTCAATAGAAGAAATAACAAGCAAAGTCATTCGAAATGAAGCCGGAGCAGTTACAACTTTTATCGGAACAGTAAGGGAGTTTACTTATGGAAAACGTACCTTATCACTCGAATATCAGGCTTATGAAAAAATGGCTGTGAAAAAACTTGAACAAATAGGGAAAGAAATCAATGAAAAATGGAATGACTCAAAAGTAGCGATCACTCATCGAATTGGAAAATTAGATATTACTGAAATTGCTGTTGTGATTGCTGTATCTACACCACATCGTAAAGATGCTTATGCAGCTAATGAATACGCGATTGAAAGAATTAAACAAATTGTCCCTATTTGGAAAAAAGAAATTTGGGAAAACGGAGAATCATGGGTTGGGGATCAATTAGAAAAAATACCATATCCAGATGGGAAGCCAGTGGAGGAGAAAGAATGATAAAAGTACTTTTGTTTGCTCATTTACAAGAAAAAGTAGGACAAGAGAGCATCAGTATTGAAAGAAATCATGCTACCGTGAAAGAAATTAGAGATGAAATGATGACGACCTTTGACTTAGGATCGTTAGAAAATGTTATGGTAGCTGTAAATGAAGAGTATGCACTTGATGAAGATGTTGTTAAATCCGGTGATGTAGTAGCGTTTATTCCCCCTGTTAGTGGAGGGTAATCTCTATGAACAAGGTCAAAACCTTTTTTTTAGTGTGTTGTTTCCTGATTGTTTTAACAAGTTGTTCCGAAGACAATTCTAAACAAATCGAGCTAACAATATCAGCAGCATCAAGTTTAAAAGAAGCTTTGCAAGAAATTGAAATCGTTTATGAGGAAGAATCTTCAACAAATATTCATTTCAATTTTGCTTCCTCAGGTACATTAAGTAAACAAATTCAACAAGGAGCACCAGTAGATGTATTTTTATCTGCTAATCTTGAAAACTTTGAAGAATTAGTTGAGGAGAGCCTCATTCTTGAAAATGAGAAAAAGAAATTGCTTAAAAATGATTTGGTATTAATTGCTTCATCTTCATCTTCCGTTCAATCTATAGAGGATCTACTGAAAGCAGATAAAATTGCAATCGGGACCCCTGAAACAGTACCAGCAGGTGAATATGCACAAGAAACACTAATGAATCTTGATTTATGGGATCTTTTACAAGATAAATTAATATTCGCAAAGGATGTACGACAAGTGTTGTCTTATGTTGAGACAGGCAATGTGACAGCAGGAATTGTCTATCAAACAGATGCTAATAGTACGGATAATGTAAAGGTAGTTGAACGTTTTGAAGATTCACTGCATTCCCCAATTGTCTATCCTGTAGGGGTTCTTAAAACTGCTAAGCACCAAGAAGAAGCAATACAATTTTATGAATTTTTACAGAAAAAGAGTGCGATTGATATTTTTGAGAAGCACGGATTTTATTTAGCGGACGAGGAGTAAGAATGACTACTGAGTTTTGGGATCCAATTATACTTTCAATAAGAATTGCAATCGTAGCGAGTGTTCTTGTCGTAATGATGGGAACGTTTATAGGTAAATTTATGGCAAGGTCAACGTTTAAAGGGAAAATGATTGTTGAAACATTGTTGATTTTGCCATTAGTGCTGCCTCCATCTGTAGTAGGGTTTATATTAATTGTCATTTTTGGTTCAAATAGTCCAATCGGGCATTTTATTGAGCAGGTCTTTCATTCCACTGTGATTTTTACTTGGTGGGCGGGTGTTGTAGCTGCTGTTGTTGTTGCTTTTCCGTTAATGTATCAAGTAACAAAGGCCGGGTTTGAGCATGTAGATGTGGATATCGAAAACGCAGCACGTGTTGATGGTGCAAATGAGAGATCTGTTTTCTTTTTGGTCTCTCTCCCTTTAACGATAAAATATATTTTAACAGGCTTTGTCTTGAGTTTTACTAGAGCATTGGGTGAATTCGGCGCAACACTCATGTTTGCCGGCAATATTCCTGGGAAAACACAAACTGTTTCAACAGCTATTTATGTTGCGATCGATAGTGGAGATATGGATATTGCATGGTTATGGGTGTTTTCAATGATACTTATTTCTTCAAGTATGTTGTTAATCGTTCAATGGTTAAATAACAAAGCATATTAATAATTTGACATTGGAAGAGATTTGTAATATAATTAATTTTCATGCTTATTATCTCTTCACTTTTATAGTGATTTTGTGGATGGAACATATGATATGCTTTCAATTCACGCTGGCGCGGACAAGGATCCGTAAGGACGAAAGAGAGGCAGGGCTTTCGTTGTTTTGAGTAACTGCAATTTCGATATAGAATACAATAGATGAAAATATATATTCTAATAATAAAATATGGGGCAACATTCGATCACAAATGATTTGTGAATTTTTAAACCTATCACTATTTAGGTTGATAGATTTGATTGGAAACTACGACATCCGCCATCCGGTTAAGCGGGAAATCAAGTTCTTCAAACAAGTGCGAGCAACATATGAAAAAATCTTTGGGGGTTCTACTAATGAAAACAACTGGTACTGTAAAATGGTTTAATTCAGAAAAAGGTTTTGGGTTTATAGAGATTGCAGAAGGAAAAGATGTATTCGTTCACTTCAGTGCTATTACTGGTGAAGGTTTTAAAACGTTAGAAGAAGGACAAAAAGTTGGATTTAACATTGTTGAAGGAAACCGTGGTCCTCAAGCAGAAGACGTAGTAAAATTATAAGCATATAATAAGAAGGGACTGACATTGGTCAGTCCTTTTGTTTTAATTTATTATTGCTCTAATAACCCTTCTACAGGAACATTTTTTTCGGATTGTGGATTATTTAATGGGAAAATACGAGCAGTACCTTGTTCCTCATCTACTGATTGAATATAGATTGGCTCACCTTCATATTGTACATTCACCATTTCACCCATACTTGCTATTTCCTTTGCTCGAATTAGATTCATTTCATCTTCTCCTTTTTTACCATATATTATGGTCTTGTATTTCATATTAAGTCTATTTTTACGATGTCCGACTTTAGGGGAATTATCCTCGAATAAACTGAAATTGAAAATGTATTTTCTAAATTGCGTAGGTGTGTTATCTTGTATAGAGAGAAAAAGGGGGATCGAGGTAATTGTTAACTTCAATTATGATATTACTTTTTATCATTTCAGTGTTTACTTTCCAACTTGCTAAATCCCTAAGAACAGGTGATCATCATATAAATTGTTCTTATGTTATATCATTTATAAAAAAATATGGCGGGAATACATTGTCACATCTTCTGTTTTTAGAAGATAAAAAAGTGTTTTTAGCACA
>DASQMK010000064.1:0-1935 GCA_035645575.1 Metabacillus sp. | reverse complement strand
GAGTACGAATACCGCCATCCGCAATAATCGGTTTTGTTGCAGCTTTTGCACACCAGCGAAGTGCAGCAAGCTGCCAACCACCAGTTCCAAAACCAGTTTTAATTTTCGTGATACAAACCTTACCAGGTCCAATTCCTACCTTCGTAGCATCTGCACCTGCGTTCTCAAGCTCACGAACTGCTTCAGGAGTTCCTACATTCCCTGCAATCACAAAGCTTTTAGGTAAATGAGCTTTAATATGCTTGATCATGTCAATGACAGCATTTGAATGACCGTGTGCAATATCGATTGTAATAAAGTCAGGTGAAAGCTGTTCTTCAGCTAATTGTTTAATAAAATCGTATTCTTCCGCTTTCACACCAACACTAATAGATGTGATTAAGCCGCGTGCATTCATATCTTTAATAAAAGAGATACGAGTTTCTGGCTGAAAACGATGCATAATATAGAAATAACCATTTTCTGCTAAGTAAACCGCAATTTTTTCATCAATAATTGTCTGCATATTAGCTGGTACTACTGGTAACTTAAATTTATGTCCACCTAAAGTAACTGCCGTATCACATTCAGAACGGCTGTTCACAACACATTTAGCCGGAATTAATTGAATATCTTCATAATCAAATACGTTTTCCATGTTGATACACCCCTAAACACGAATATTAGAAAGAATTATTTTTATAATTGTTCGTCCCTTAGGTAATTTACAACATTTTTAATCAGATGTCAAAGCTTTTTGAGAAAATTTATGTAAGGGCTTTACTTTATCGTATATAGATTTCCCTAAAAGTGGCAATAATATTTGCTTTTGAAACCACTAATTTCAATTTCTGAATCTTTTAAATAATCTTAGGGGAAAGAATGATAAACTATTAGTAAAGAAGATATAAGAAGGAGTGTAGGATGAATATGGAGAAAGTCACGTTTTTTCCACAAGGAGATCATGCTGTGACGATCACATTCAATAACGTGATCAACAAAGAAACTCATGTTCAAGTTCGTCATTTCTCATCATATTTACATGCAAATCCTTTTGTTGGAATGATTGAAGCAGTGCCGAGTTATACAACTGTAACCGTTTATTATGATCCAATTATGATGGAATCACCTTCACCATACGAAGAGGTTGTGAAAATGTTAAAAGAACTGCTTTCAAAAACGAATGTTGAAAATGAAGCTACTCAAAGGACAGTCACAATTCCTGTTTGTTATGGCGGGGAATATGGTCCCGATTTATCATTTGTTGCTTCCTTTCATCATCTTTCCGAGCAAGAAGTGATTGAGATACATACTAATGCAGAATATTTGGTTTATATGATAGGATTTGCTCCAGGATTTCCTTATCTTGGGGGGATGTCAGAAAAAATTGCCACACCTCGTAAAGACACACCAAGAGTGAGTATCCCTGCCGGTAGTGTTGGAATCGGTGGAGAGCAAACAGGGGTCTATCCAATTGAAAGCCCTGGAGGTTGGCAATTAATTGGACAAACCCCGATTAAACTATTTGATCAACATGCAACACAACCTAGTCTTTTAAAAACAGGGGATATGATTCGGTTTGAACCGATAACATCCGAACAGTTTAAAAACTGGGAGGTGACAAAAAATGACTATAAAGGTAACTGAACCAGGGCTTCTGACCACAATACAGGATTTGGGGAGAAAAGGGTTTCAGCAATATGGTATGGTCGTAGGTGGTGTAATGGATGAAGTAGCTGCTAGATTGGCCAATATTATGGTTGGAAATCCTGAAGGTGAAGCTGTTTTAGAGATAACAGTCATAGGACCTAGCCTTATATTTGAAGAGGATTATCTTATTTCGATTTGTGGAGCAGATTTATCAGCAAATGTGGACAATGTGCCTGTACCATTATGGAGACCGATGCTTGTGAGAAAAGGAAGTCATTTGACGTTCGGTCGTCCCAAAAATTGCTG
>DASQMK010000063.1:0-17525 GCA_035645575.1 Metabacillus sp. | reverse complement strand
AAAAGTTAAATCATGTTTGTTTACGAAGCTTTGGACTGCAATATTCGATTCAGCAATATTAACAGCCAAAACCTCAACACCTTGATTTTTATAATATTCGTATTGGTTGTCCATATAAGGCATTTCACGTTCACACGGTTTACACCAAGTTCCCCAAAAATTCAAGAAAACACCTTTACCTTTATAATCAGAAAGTTGATGTTCATTTCCTTCTAAATCTGTTAAGACAAAATCAGGAGCTTTTGATCCTTCTTTCACCTTTTCCTTACTAACAAAGAAGTTTGAATATAGCGTATATCCTAATGCACCAATTAATAAAATTAATATGATAGAGCGCATAAGTAAACGTTTTTTCTTCATTTACATACTCCCCTACTCCTTGAACATTCTAGGTCATTATAACACTATCCAAATACTTGGAATAATCCATTTTTTGAAGTTTATGTGAAAATTACTATTACTATTTCCCATGTTGAGCAAGTGCTCTTAGCTGTTTTACTTCATGAGGTGTAAGTTCTCTAGAATCCCCTGTAGCTAGTCCATTTAAATTAAGGAATGCAAATTTTTCTCGTTTTAGCTTTACTACTTGGTGGCCGATTGCTTCTAGCATACGTCTAACCTGGCGATTACGCCCTTCATGTATCTTCAATTCAATGATAGTTGTTTGTTTCCTTTTATCAATTGACAAAACCCTTACTTGTGCAGGAGCTGTTTTCCCATCTTCAAGTTGAATTCCTCGTTCCAATTGCTTAATCTTCTCTCTAGCTGGAATTCCCTTTACTTTAGCAACATATGATTTTTCTACTTCATAACGAGGATGCATAAGAATATTCGCAAATTCCCCATCATTTGTTAATAACAAAATGCCAGATGTATCATAATCTAGTCTACCAATTGGATAAATTCTTTGCTTAATATATGGAAAAAAGTCTGTAACAACCTTTCTACCTTTATCATCCTTTACTGCTGAAATAACACCTGTTGGTTTATAAAGAAGCAAATAAACAGGTTCTTCTCTTTCAAGGGGAATTCCCTCCACTTCAACTCGATCTTGATCGGTTACTTTTACACCTAGCTCTTTTACAACTTTTCCGTTCACTTTTACTTTTCCATCTAAAATTAATTCCTCTGCTTTTCTTCTTGAAGCTATACCAGCATGAGCAATTACTTTCTGTAAGCGTTCCATCTCGTTCACCTCGATAACATATTACTGCTTTCTCTTTTTTTTCACAAGTATCGACAATAAAATTGTTGTTTTTTCACCTGTCAAAATGTGCTTAACCATCATACCATAATTTTTTAGGATGTTGTAATTTACATCGTGACAGTTATACAATTCGTCAAATAAAAAAACCTGGCTTCTGCCAAGTTTTAAAGAAGCTTCTATGAAAACATAATTGTGACAATGACAATTGCTGCGATGATCCCTACTAGATCTGCTAATAAACCAACCTTTAGTGCATCTCCCATTTTCCTTATTCCAACAGCTCCAAAATATACTGTTAAGACATATAACGTTGTATCTGTACTACCCTGCATTGTCGCGGCAAGCATGCCGATAAACGAATCTGGTCCATACGTTGCAATAATATCAGAGGTCAACCCTAATGCAGCAGTCCCTGATATCGGCCGAATAAATGCTAACGGCACAATTTCGGCAGGAATATTTAAAACCTCTAAAGCTGGTTTCATAAAATCCATTAAAAACTCTAACGCACCTGATGCACGGAAAACGGAAATCGCTACTAACATACCTACTAAATAAGGAATGATTGAAAACGAAATGTTAATTCCTTCCTTACCACCTTCTACAAATGCTTCATATGTTGGCACTTTTTTTATGGTGCCATAAATCAGGATAAAACCGATGATAACTGGTATGATCCATAATGATATTACGCCGATGATTCCCATATTCGATCACCCTTTTCTCTTTCGCCTATAATAAAAGAAACGATCTATTAAAATAGCTCCTAATGTTGACAAAAATGTGGCAATTAATGTAGGTCCAACAATACTTGTAGGTGATGAAGATCCATAGGTCATCATGATAGCAATAACAGTAGTAGGAATTAATGTTAAACTTGATGTGTTAATTGCTAAAAAAGTGATCATGGATCTACTCGCTCTATCAGATCCACCATTTAATACCTTTAACTGTTCCATCGCTTTAATACCTAGAGGAGTAGCGGCATTACCCAATCCAAAAAGATTAGCCATCATATTTGATAGCATGTACCCCATAGCTGGATGTTCAGGTGGTACCTCTGGAAATAACCTTGTTACAATCGGCTTAAATAAATTACCCAATTTCTCCAACAAACCAGCTTGTTCTGCAACCTTCATCAATCCGAGCCAAAAAACTAAAACACTTATAAACCCGATAGCAATCGTAACTGCTTCTTTTCCACCTTTAAATATTGCTTCATTTACTTCATCCATTGTTCCATTAAACATCGCGAAAACAATGCCGATAACAGTTAACATCACCCAAATGATATTAACCATAGTAATTTACCGCCACTGATGCAAAAAAGATATTTCTAAATATGTCCCAAAATGACCCTTTTGGTTTTTCTACATTTCCGTTATCAAAGTAAATGGGAATGTTAGCAATTGACTTTTCCTCAACCTTAATGGTCAATTCACCCACAACATTCGGTACCTTTTCAATATCTTCCCACTCTTTCTGGGGTTTTTGTAAAGAAATATCAATTCTCACTTTTTCTTGTTCTTCTTTTGTGAGTGGGTAAAGAACATTCCGGTCAATAAATACATTCTTTTTATAAAACTCGTTTTCGATACCATCAAGCGTTCCTTCGTTCTTTAGTTTGACAAGTTCATAATTGTTATAAGCATAATTGTGTAAATTCATATGATCTTCCCAATCATCTGGATCATTTAACGTAACAACAATGGTGTCAAGGCCATCCTTTGACGCAGTTGAAACTAATGTTCTTTTTGCTCGAACAGTATATCCAGTTTTTCCACCAGTGCTGTATTCATAAAGCGTTGTTAGAAGTTTGTTCTTGTTGTGCCAGACTCTATCCCATTTTTCGTTCGGATTTGGTGCCCGGTGTGTTTCGGTTCCTGAAATCTTTTGGTAGGTCTCATTTTCCATTGCATACTTTGTTAATATCGCCATATCATACGCTGTTGAATAATGATTTTCATGATCATCTAATCCATGAGGATTTGCGAACATCGTATTTGTCATTCCAATTTCTTCTGCTTTTTGATTCATCATTAATACGAATCCTTCAAGACTACCTCCAACATGTTCTGCAATTGCTACAGCAGCATCATTTCCAGACCTCAGCATGAGCCCATATACTAAATCCTCTAGTTTTATTTTTTCACCCTTTTGCAAATAAATGGATGAGCCTTCAGCTTGTAGTGCTCTTTCACTTACTGTCACCATTTCATTTAATTTTCCAGATTCAATCGCAAGGATTGCAGTCATTATTTTTGTAATACTTGCAATCCTCATCTTTTGATGGGCTTGTTTCTCATATAACACCCTACCTGATTCTTGATCTATTAAAATGGCCGCTTGAGCACTTACACCAATTCCAGAGGACTGTTGAGGTAAAATGCTTAATAATAAAACTATTATGATAATTCCAGTTGTCACTTTCTTCATGTGCAGCATAAAGCATCCACGTCCCTTACTCGTTCGTTTTGTACAAGTTTATGCACGTGGACAAAGCTTATGAATGAAAAATTAAAATTGTGAAAGTACCCTGTGTTCCATTTCTTCTCGAATCATTTGAAAATCTGACTCTAACGAAAAAATAAACTCAGCATACGTATAAGGAACTGCTTTTCTAAACATAATACAATGATCGTTAGAATAGGCACTTCGGCTATTTTCATACCACACATCATTCTTGGGGTGAAAAAACCGATCAATACATTGAAAATAAATTTTTTCCAGCACCTGTTTCATATATTCTTCATCAATAGAGTCTCTTTGAAGTATGTTATAGCATGCATCAAGTCCTTCTTCACAAAAAACTAGCAGCCTACGAGTTGTTTTTAATAGGTCTAATAGATACGCCTTATCAAACATCCCTTCACTTTCCAAATAATGGATTGTGGTCGAGTTTACATATTCAGTTAACTGTTTAACAATGCTTTCTAAAAAAAGTGCCACTCTTTCCGTTTCAACTCTCAACACTGTCATTGTCATGCATCTACACCTCTTTGGATTTAGTAATATTTAAAGAAATTCATATTAGGACGTATTAATTTTTACTCATGACAATAAAGTCTTTTTACAATTACATCATATTGTTGTTTCACAAAAAAAGACTGACCTGAAAAATAATTTTTAGGTCAGTCTTTTTTACAACTTTAGAACGTAAATAATGACAGTGTTTATTTTAAGTCTTCTAACGTCTCGTTAAACTTTTCAAAGAAAAGATCTGCTTCTTCTTGTTCAAATTCATCAGCTTTCTCTGGTAGTGGCGGGAGTTCTTCTATAGATTTCAAACCAAAATATTCAAGAAACTCATTCGTTGTTCCATACAATATTGCACGGCCCGTTCCTTCTGCTCGTCCAACTTCTTTTATAAGAATTTTCGATACTAGTGTTTGAATGGGTCTTTCTGTTTTAACTCCACGAATTTCTTCGATTTCCGCTCTAGTGATCGGCTGTTTATATGCCACAATGGCTAATGTTTCTAATGCAGCCTGAGAAAGGGATCCATTTCCAGGTGATTCGACTAATTTTTTCAAGTACATAGCATGTTCCTTTTTAGTGGTAAGTTGATAATGCCCCGCAACCTCCACAAGCTCAATACCTCGATCTTTTTGCTTATAATTCTCCGCAAGCTCCGTCATGATATCGACTACTTCTTGCTCTTCTAACTCTAAAACCATCGTTAATTGTTTTAGGGAAAGACCCTCGTCACCTGAAGCAAATAATAATGCTTCAACGATTGAATTCCACTCAATCACACCTAAGGTCATTTAAGACTCACTCCCCATAATATAAATGTCTGAGAAATTATTTTCTTGCTCTATTACAATTGAATGTGTTTTCATCAGTTCTAAGACTGCTAAAAACGTCACAACTAAGTGTTCTTTGCTATTTGAAGGAAATAACTCTTGAAATTTTCTTCTTCCCGGTTTTGATCGTAGGTCAGCTAAAATTTCTTCCATTCTTTTTTCAATTGGAATCTCTTGACGTGCAATTTTGGTCTGAACTGGCTTTTGAATTTTCTTTCTACGTAACATTTTCTGAAAAGCACCTAACATATCATAAATGGATACATTTAAAGATTCCATATGAGCTTGTGATTCTGTAATAAATTCACTTAAATCACTCGGTGCTTTCGTATAAACCTGAGAACGATCTTCTTCAAGAGATCTTAGGTCCTCTGCCGCTTCTTTATATTTACGGTACTCAATTAATCGCCTCATTAACTCATCACGTGGATCTTCTTCAGGTTCTTCCCCATATTCATCTTCGAATAAATCTTCTTCTTGCTTTGGGAGCAACATTCTACTTTTTATCGACAGCAATGTAGCTGCCATAACTAAATATTCGGAGGCGATATCAAGATGAAGCTCTTGCATTGTATGAATATATAACATATACTGCTCAGTTATTTCTGCCACAGGAATATCATAAATATCAATTTCTAATCTGTTAATTAAATGAAGTAATAAATCTAAAGGTCCTTCAAAAGCTTCTATTTTTACGTGATATTGCAATTTATATCCCACCATTCTTACTACTAGCCACCATATAGTATAGTGTAATTTTTCATCATGTCCAATAGTTATTTCTACCGTGTAACGTTGAATATTGTCAGTCCAATACTTTAGAACACCTAAAAACACTTTAAAATATAGACACTCGCCTATACAATTTAGGATTTCACTCATATATTACAAGTGTATAAAAGCTAAATTTGAAGGAGGATTAACAACATGGGTGATCATGGTTTTAACTATGGTGCAGGATTTGCGTTAATTGTTGTATTGTTCATTTTATTAATTATCGTGGGTGCTGCTTGGTTATAAGAACAAAAGGAGGTTGCTGATTATCAGCAACCTCTTTTTTCCGTTGCTTATTTAAATAAATCTGTGGTGGAGGTTTATGATAAACTAACATTATGAATTAATAAGATTGCGGGTGTTAGATGAGATGTTTGAACGCGCTTATATTGATTATTTACTGCATTTTCATTGTGATCGTGATTACTTTGAATGTCATGAAGTACTTGAAGAACATTGGAAAAAAGATGCTCCAAAAGATAGAAAGAAATACTGGGTTGGGTTGATTCAAATAGCCGTTGCTCTTTATCATCACAGAAGAGGAAACTTTAACGGAGCGTTAAAAATGATTTCTAATGCCATTACCATTTTGGAGAATGAACATGAACATATTAAAAAGTTAGGATTACATAGTGATCACCTTATCCATTTACTACAAAAAAGAAAAAAGGATATACAAAATCATCTGCCTTATTCAAGTATCGACCTTCCAATAGTAAATAAAGAGTTAATGGATGAATGCTTAACGATATGTAATAAAAAAGGGGTGGAATGGGGAATAGAAAGCAATTTAACAAATAAAGAATTAATTCATAAACATATGAGACGTAATCGAACTGACGTCATTAATGAACGTTTGTACCAATTAGAAAAAAGAAAAAAAAATCGATCTGTAAAAACAAATAAACTTGAATCCTAACTTTTAAAGGGCAGACTTACGTACCCTATCATACCTTTAATTGAACCTAAGATAGGGAATTGTAAGCCTGCCCCTTACAAATTAACGGCTACTTTTAACATTCTTTACATTTTTCAAAAAAAGATTCCGTTTCGTTATTTGGAACAACTGTTTTGTTTTTATAGAGATCTGTTACCGCATGTACCATTTGCTTACCAATTCCTTGTTGCCGGTGAGAAGGATTAACGGTAATATGTTGTACTTCAACAGTGTCCTCACCTTTAAAAACGACACCAATAGCACCAATGATATCTTCGTCTTGCTTCCATAAAAACAACTGCCACTCATCTAATGTTTCATATTGTTTTATTGTTTGTTGTAATTGCTTTAAGTCCTTTTCCGCCGGCATAAAGGAAAGAAGACCCATCGCAATTTTTTCAAAACTTTTTTTAAAGCGAATTAACATAGATACCCCTCATTAACGAAATAGCTTTCAAAACGAAAGCAAAAGTGTTTGAAACCGTACAAAAAACTCGGCTTTGTTAAATTTGACATAGCCAAAAATTTAATTAATTACAACTATAAATATGATTCAAATTTATCCTTTGCTACTCAATCATTATATACAGTTTTTCGACGATTTTAAACACTTTTTTAGGAAAATTAATCAAGAGTCTTTAATAAATTCCCCATTTCGATCGCTGTTACAGCAGCTTCATAGCCTTTATTACCGGCTTTTGTTCCGGCTCTTTCAATTGCTTGTTCAATTGATTCAGTAGTTAGAACACCAAAGATAACTGGCACACCTGTTGTTAATGATGCTTGTGAAACTCCTTTTGCTGCTTCATTGCAAACATAATCATAGTGTGTTGTAGAACCTCGAATAACAGTACCTAAAGTGATAACCGCATCGTACTTACCGGATGCTGCTAATTTTTTTGCTACAAGCGGTAATTCAAATGCACCAGGAACCCAAGCAACGGTTACGTCTGATTCATCAACACCATGTCTTTTTAAAGCATCTTCTGCTCCACCTAAAAGTTTAGATGTAATAAACTCATTAAATCTTGCTACCACAATTGCAACTTTCAATCCACTTCCAATTAAATGACCTTCAAATGTTTTCATTCTTTATTCCTCCAAGTTTCTATTTAAAAATGTAGGTAATGACCTAATTTTTCATATTTTGTTCTTAAGTATTGCTCATTTTCCTCTCTTGCTGGCATTTCAATCGGCACTCTGTCAACAATTGTTAAGCCATATCCCTCAAGTCCAGCAATTTTACGAGGATTATTCGTTAATAGCTTCATTTTTTTAATACCTAAATCCTTTAGAATCTGCGCACCAATCCCATAATCTCTTAAATCTGGAGCGAAACCTAATTTTTCGTTCGCTACAACGGTATCATACCCTTGTTCTTGGAGCTTATAAGCTCTCATTTTATTAATAAGACCAATACCTCTACCTTCTTGTCTCATGTAGAGTAACACACCTTTACCCTCTTTCTCAATTTGAGAAAGTGCTGCATGTAATTGAGGACCACAATCACATCTATAAGAACCAAAGACATCTCCTGTTAAGCATTCAGAATGTACTCTTACTAAAGTCTCTTCATCAGGTTTAATATCTCCTTTTACAAAAGCAATATGTTCTTTTTGATCTAATACATTAGAGTAACCAATTGCTCTAAAGGAACCAAATTCAGTTGGTAAATCAATCTCAACCTCTTTTTTGACCAACTTTTCTCTGCGATTGCGGTATTTGATTAAGTCTTTAATTGTTATAATCTTGAGGTCAAGCTCTTTAGCAAGGACAAGCAGATCTGGCACCCTTGCCATCGTACCATCTTCTTTTATAATCTCACAAATAACTCCACCAGGCTTTGCACCGCATAGACGAGACAAGTCTACAGCTGCTTCAGTATGACCTGCTCGACGGAGGACCCCACCTTCTTTTGCAACTAATGGAAAAGTATGTCCAGGTCTCTTGAAATCTGATGGCTTTGAGTCTTCAGATAAAAGTGCCCTTACTGTATCTGCACGTTCAAAGGCACTAATTCCAGTTGCATTTGTTTTATAGTCAACACTAACTGTAAAAGCTGTACCATGTGGATCAGTATTATGTGTGACCATAGGAGAGAGATCCAATTTAGCTGCCTGTTTTTCAGTTATTGGTACACATACTAGCCCTCTACCGTGCTTTATCATAAAATTAATCGCTTCTGGAGACACTCTATCTGCTAGTGAAACAAAATCCCCTTCATTTTCGCGGTCCTCGTCATCAACAACAATGACTACTTTACCTTCTCTTAAATCTGTTATCGCCTCTTCAATTGTATGGAACATGATATAACTCCCTTCATATATGTTTCATTTCAAGGCTATTCGTTTAGCTACATCAGCTATATTTCAAAGAAAACGATCTAGTAATCACTTTAAGCAAAGCCATTTTCTTGTAAAAACGATTTACTCAATGTAGAGCCTTTGGTACTTGCTTGTTGAGAAACAAATTTTTTGATATATTTCCCAACCAAATCACATTCAATGTTAACGATATCGCCAACACCTTTGGTCCCCAATATGGTTTCCCCTAAAGTATGAGGAATAATTGAAATTACAACTTTTTTATCCTCTAATCCAAAAATTGTTAGGCTTATTCCATCCACTGTAATAGAACCTTTATGGATCAATGTACTTGTTAATTCTTCGGATACTTGAATTTCATAATAAACTGCGTTGGATACTTGCTGTTTTTTTATAATTTTTCCTATACCATCAACATGACCGGAAACAAAATGACCCCCGAACCTTCCATTCGCAGCCATTGCTCTTTCTAGGTTTACTTGGGAACCTTTTTTTAATTGTGATAAAGATGTACTTCTAACTGTCTCTGGCATCACATCAACAGAAAAGGAAGAAGCTGTATATTGCGTGACTGTTAAGCAAACTCCATTGACTGAAATACTATCTCCTAGGGAGACATCTTTTAGAATTTGCTTCGCTCCTATTGTGAAAACAATTGCTTCTTTTGAGCTTTGTACACTTTCAATAGTGCCTATCTCTTCGATGATTCCTGTAAACAAAATTTATTCCTCCTTTCTAGATAATGTTGTCATATTTACGTTTACATTGCTTTGCTTGTTTTATGCAAAGCAAAAAAGCCCGCTGTCAAAGAGACTAGGGGCTTGGTTATTGTCAGAAATTGATATTTGAGTATGTCAAATAAGAGTATCCATATGTCTATTTTAAAAAAGACGTAGATACACCGCAAAAAAATTCACGCAATTCTTCTCCCATCCAGACTTTCACTGTCGGCTCTAGATTTTCACTAGATCCACCGTTAACAACAATGTTAACGGGTCACGGACTAAGAAGGTTCTTCCCTTCATCACCGCCGGTAGGGAATTCCACCCTGCCCCGAAGAATGTAAAACGAAATATGAAATTATAAATTATATTTTATCCGTATAATGTGAATGTTGCAATCTTTATGTATTTTTTTTATCAATAAAGATTCTAAATCAACAATCAGGCGATAATCGCTAATTAAAAAGAACCGTCCCATTTCAAGGACAGTCCTTATCATTAGATTTTATTCTTCAAAAACTTTTACTTCTTTCATCACATCATTTGGTTTAATTTTATAAACCGCCTCAAGATTATCAACAACTTTACCGAAAACAGTATGAACACCGTTTAAGTGAGGTTGTGGTTCGTGAACAATAAAGAATTGACTTCCACCAGTGTCCTTACCAGCATGTGCCATTGAAAGTGATCCTGCTTCATGCTTATGCGGGTTACCTTGTGTTTCACATTTAATTGTATAGCCAGGGCCACCAGTTCCTGTTCCATGTGGACAACCACCTTGTGCTACAAACCCTGGAATAACTCGATGAAAAGTTAAACCATTATAAAACCCTTCATTTGCAAGCTTTTCAAAGTTAGCAACTGTTCCAGGTGCTTCGTTGTGGAAAAGTTCGAATGTCATAACATCTCCGTTTTCCATCGTAATTTGTGCTTTTTTCATATGTATGAAACCTCCAATACGTTTTGTACGTCTAATAGACATGAATACCTAACTATTCTACTATACTCAAGGGAGGAATACCAAATAGATCGCAAATAAATTATCTTAAGATATTCTTAAATTCTGTTTAGTATGTATTGACATTTAGCAAAAAGCTCTATAATAGATGAGAAGAGTTCATTGTTTTATTGATTAAGGAGGCATTAAATTGAAGAAATATATATTAAGTTTCATTGCTTTTCTACTAATTGCTTTTCCATCCTTAACTTATGCAGATGCGGTAGTTGGGGATATGATCATCACCCTCGGTGAAAATTTAACAGAAGAACAAAAACAAACGATATTAAAGGAAATGAATGCGACAGAGGATGATCAAATAATTACAGTTTCTAATAAAGAAGAGCATCAATATTTAGGAGATTATATCCCTAAGGCTACGATCGGGACAAAAGCTATTTCATCAACAAGCATTACGATTGAAGAAGCAGGTTCAGGTCTTGAGGTCAAAACAAAAAATATCAACTGGGTAACAGACGAAATGTACTTAAATGCGCTTATGACAGCCGGTGTTAAAGATGCATCCATTTATGTTACAGCTCCTTTTGAAGTATCTGGTACTGCGGCTTTAACAGGCTTAATCAAAGCCTATGAAATTTCTTCTGAGGAAGCTATACCTGAAGATGTAAAACAGGTCGCAAATGAAGAACTTGTCACAACAGCAAAACTTGGTGATGAGATTGGCGCTGAAAATGCTTCTGCACTAATGGCAAAAATCAAAGATGAGATAGCTCAAAATGGTATGCCTGAAACAGATGCAGAAATAAGAACTATGATCGAAAATGCAGCAAATGAATTAGGAATTACATTATCTGAGGAAGATATTAATAGTTTAATTGAACTATTTAATAAAATGAAGGATATTAATATTGACTGGAACCAGGTTGGTGACCAGCTTAATCAGGAAAGAGATAAAATTTCAAACTTTCTTAATTCTGAAGAAGGCTAAACCTTCTTAGAGCAATTAAAAGAGTTCTTCATAGCATTATGGAATGCGATTATTTCCATCTTTACTAATAATGAGCAATCAGCTTAATAAGAAAAGCGCAATGCGCTGAGCATTCGGCGACAAGCATAAGGCGAGTAGGAATAGAAGGTGTTCTTTACCTTAAATTCCTACTTGACTAGACCCTAGAGCCGATGGCGCCTGGAGCCAAAAATACGCACAAAATTTTATACTTTCTTATCTTACAAAAAAACGAGAGTAGTGGGTTCACTACTCTCGTTTTTAATTATTTATTGATCACTTTTGATTGTAATGGAAGGTCGTTGACAATCAAATCTTCAAAGCTCTCTCTTTTTACTACAAGTTGTGCCTCGCCATTTTCAACAAACACAATTGCAGGTCTTGGAATTCTGTTGTAGTTATTAGCCATAGAATAGCCATATGCACCTGTACAAAATACGGCTAAAATATCATTTGGCTTTACTTCTGGTAATGGTAAGTCCCAAATTAACATATCTCCACTTTCACAGCATTTTCCAGCGATAGATACTGGGAGATCATGCTTTTCTGAAGCGCGATTTGCTAATACTGCTTCATATTTGGCTTGATATAATGCTGGGCGGATATTATCACTCATACCACCATCAATAGCGACATATTCTCTAATGTTAGGAACTGATTTTGTAGACCCTGTTGTATATAATGTTGTTCCCGCATCTCCCACAAGTGAGCGACCTGGTTCAATCCATATTTCAGGCATTGCAATACCCATACCACTTACTTGTGTTTTTACAGCCTCAACGATTTTTTCAACATAATAGGTGGCTGGAAGTGGCTCATCTTCCGCCGTATAGCGAATACCAAAGCCTCCCCCTAGATTAACAACCTCTGGGACAAAAGAAAATTGGTTTTTCCATTCCTTGATTTTCTCAAACACTCTTTCTGCTGCAAGAACAAATCCAGCCGTATCAAAAATTTGGGAACCAATATGGCAATGAATTCCCAATAATTGAATATGACTTGATTTTAATACCATTTCAATTGCTTTTTCAATTTGTCCATTTAACAAACCAAATCCAAATTTTGAATCTTCTTGTCCCGTTGTAATATAATCATGTGTATGTGCTTCTACACCAGGAGTAACACGGAGCAGGACAGCTACCTTTTGATCCGATGCTGCAGCTAACTCTTCTAATAATTCTATCTCATAGAAGTTATCTACAACAATGCAGCCTACTTGATGATCCAATGCCATTTTAAGCTCTGCTTTGCTTTTATTGTTTCCGTGCAAGTGAATTCTTGATGCAGGAAATCCAGAAGCAATTGCTGTATACAACTCTCCGCCGGATACAACATCTAATGATAAACCTTCTTCATCAATTAGCTGAAACATGGCAATTGAAGAAAATGCTTTACTAGCATATGCAACTTGTGCTTTAACACCCATTTTTTCAAATGCTTCTTTAAAGCTTCGAGCACGCTCTCTTATTAACGCTACATCGTAAATATAAAGTGGTGTACCATACTCTTTCGCTAATTGAATGGTATCCACTCCGCCTATCTCTAAATGTCCTTTTTCATTTATCTTGCTAGTACCATGTAAGAACAAAATGTATCCCCTCTTTCTACAACTAGGCTATTACGTTTACTTAAACTTTCCCACCAATCATTTAAGTCTTATGATTAGTGATATATTTAGAAAAACTTGACTTGTCGCCAGGGCAAAAGCCTTTGTTTTTAACTTTCCGATAGTACAAGGAAAAAGACAGTTAACACCAGCTGGTTATTAACTGTCTGTTATTTGAAATTCTCATGAAATTAAACATACAATATCATAAAAGAGGGGTTCTTTCAATGTCACTTTACCCTATTTTGGTTGTTTTTTTACATTTTGAGGATGGACAATGCTTGGTCTTAGCTTAGCACCTGGTACAGATGTTCTGATGATAATTTGCCATAAGGCCTTCGCATTAAATGGAAGAAGTGGCCATAGATAAGGAGTATTTAGTGATCGTATTCTTGCAAGTAAAAGGATAAAAAGAGTACATCCAATTACAAAGCCCTCTAGCTTAAAGGCTGCAACTGCAATTAGTAAAACTAACCTGGCCATTTTATTCGCCACACTCAATTCATAGCTTGGTGTTGAAAATGTACCGATTGCTGCAATAGCTACATATAAGATAACTTCTGGAACAAACAATCCAACATCAATGGCAATTTGACCAATTAATGCCGCCGCAATTAACCCCATTGCAGTGGATAGAGATGTTGGTGTATGTATCGCAGCCATTCTTAAAAATTCAATTCCGAAATCAGCCAAAAATATTTGGATAACAATAGGAATGTTTTTTTCTTCATTTGGACCAATATAAGCGATTTCTTTAGGTAATAGTGAAGGTTCTAAACAAAATAGAAACCATAATGGTAAAAGGAATATTGATGCGAAGATACCTAAAAAACGAACCCATCTAAGAAAGGTACCAACTGCAGGAGCTTGGCGATATTCTTCTGCATGCTGAACATGATGAAACAATGTAGTTGGTGTGATAATAACACTTGGCGATGTATCCACAATGATTAATACATGTCCCTCCAATAAGTGATTAGCCGCAACATCCGGTCTTTCTGTATACCTTACTAAAGGATACGGATTATAGCCCTGACGAACTAAGAATTCTTCAATGGTTTTATCAGCCATCGTAATTCCATCAATTTTGATTGTTTCTAGCTCTTTTTTTATAGTTTTAACTAGCCCGGGATCTGCGACATCTTTTACGTAAGCAAGACAAACATCTGTTTTCGAACGTTCACCAATTTTCATCATTTCATATCGCAAACGCTCATCTCTAATCCTTCTGCGAATTAAACCTGTGTTAACAATAATATTCTCAACAAAACCGTCTCTTGCTCCACGAACAATTTTTTCCGTATCTGGTTCTTGAGGTTGTCTACCAGGATAACTTCTCACATCAATAACTAATCCATAGTCAGATCCTTCGAATAGAAAAACAATCAGCCCAGAAAGAACTTGATCAACAGCTTCATCTAAGGTTTTTATTTTTTGCACTGATTGGTTAACAATTCTATTTTCTAAAATTTCCTTGAATTTGGTGTGATTTACTTCTCTATCATTAATTAACGTTACATTCTTTAAAATTTGCGTGATGTAATTTGTATCGCATAGTCCATTCAAATAATACATATTTACTTGAAAGTCTAAAATGGTCAATTTTCGAACACCTAAATCAAAACTCGTATTCAGTCCAACATGTTCCGTAAAAAATCGTTCATTTTCTGCTAAGTTTGTTGAGATAGGATACTGATTAGCTTCCGTTTTTGACATCATATCCGCTCCTTTCTAGTATAAGCTCAACAGCTTTCATTGTGACCGGGGACCCAATTTTCACACTATCCTTTCTTGCCATTTTTCCAATATCCCCAATTCCAACAACTATTGGCACCTTTAATTGATCTAAACAATACACCGTATCACCGCTTATTCTTCCAAGTTCAAGGTCCTTTAGTCCACTTTTATCTACTCCGAATTCAGTTAATTCACCAAATCTGTCAATGCTAACATCAACTCTCGTCCACTCTGTCTGATGTGTCTTCGACGCTACTGCAATAATTCCTAGTACCTCAATCCGGGGATGTTCAACAACATATTTCAATGCCATTTCACCAGCCCCTTCTCCTAATAAACCGCAATCATCAAACATGACAAAGACAGGGTCATTTTTGGCCTGGAGAATAAGCTCAATTATTTCGGAGCCACTTAATGTAGTAGGATTCCCTTGGGATTGGGAAATGGTTCGCCCACCTATTTTGGCTGCCACATATTCAATTGTTCTTGCAGCATATTCATCTCCATCAGTAACGATGATGACCCTTCTTTTTTCTGACATTGTTGACCTATCCTTTCGGTTTAAAGATAAGTGCCATAATGAAAGCAAATAATATCGCTGCCGAGATACCAGCTGAAGTTAATTCAAATATTCCAATACCTATGCCGATAAATCCATGCTCTTTAGCTTGTTCCATTGCTCCATGAAGGAGAGAGTGACCAAAACTTGTGATAGGTACGGTTGCTCCAGCTCCAGCAAATTTTATTAATTTATCATAAAGACCAAACCCATCTAAAATTGCTCCTGAAACGACAAATGAGCTCATTACATGTGCCGGGGTTAGCTTAAAAACATCTAGTAGGATTTGACCAATAACACAAATAGCTCCTCCAACAACGAAAGCTAACAAATATTCCATTAGCTGCTCACTCCCCCATCTGCTCTTTCAAAAACCACTCCATGTGCTATTGTTGGAATTGATTCTTTTTGCTGAATCATTGTTGGACTCAGTAATGCACCTGTTGCTACAACAAAAACTCGTTTTAAGTTTCCTGCCTTTAGCTCGTTAAAGATATGAGCATATGTCACAACAGCGGAACATCCACAACCGCTACCGCCTGCAAATACTTGTTGATCTGGCCGATAGACCATTAATCCACAATCATTATGCTTATCATGAACATCATAGCCTTCTTCCTTTAGTAGTTCTTTAACAATTGGACTACCCACACCGGATAAATCTCCTGTTAAAAAAAGATCGTAATCATCGGGGGTTCTGTTTAGGTCTTTAAGATGCTGTGCAATTGTATCAGCCGCCGCAGGTGCCATCGCGGAACCCATATCAAATGGATCCTTTATTCCTAAGTCTGCTACTTTCCCTATCGTAGCAGAGGTGATTTTAATACTACTTACTTCTTTATTTATCAAAACTGCTCCTGACCCAGTTACTGTAAAGGTAGCAGTATCAGGTTTTTGTCCCCCGTATTCGGTTGGATAACGAAACTGTCTCTCTGCTGTTGCATTATGGCTACTTGTTGCCGCAATTACTTGACTAGCAAACCCCCCATCAATTAACGCGGAGCCAATTGCTACTGTTTCCATTGAAGTTGAGCAAGCTCCAAACATACAAAGAAAAGGAAGACGTAGATGTCTTGCTACATAATTAGCTGTAACGTTTTGATTAAGCAAATCTCCTGCTAAAAATAAGTCGATATCATCTTTTGTTTTATTTCCTTTTGTAAGACATTGTTCAACTGCTTGTTCCATTAATCTTCGCTCTGCTAGTTCCCAGTTATCCTCACCACAGTGAAGTTCTTTATGTTTTATATCAAAATATCGCCCAAGTGGTCCCTCCGCTTCTTTAGGACCAACAGCTGTCCCACTTGAATGAACAAATAATGGATTTTCAAATTGCCATGTTTGTTTTCCAGTTAGTTTCAATATCTTCACCCCACCCTTAGAATGCTAGTCCATAAAAATAACGAATCATACCGACTATATAGGCAGCTACAACACCAAAAACAATGACACTTCCGGCTAACTTAAACATATTGGTTGCAACCCCTAACACAAGTCCTTCACTTCTATGCTCAATTGCTGCACTTGTCATCGAGTTAGCAAACCCTGTAACAGGTACCGCAGAACCGGCACCTGCAAATTGCCCAATCTTATCGTAAACACCAAATCCTGTTAGTAAAGCTGAAATGAGAATTAGTGTTGCAACTGTTGGATTTCCTGCATCTTTTTCTGAAAAGTGAAAAACGTTCATATAAAAATTTTGGATTGCTTGACCACATAAACAAATTAATCCACCAATTAGAAAAGCTTTTAAGAAATTCACAAAATATGGTGGTTTCGGCTGAAAATCTTTAATTTTATTCTTATAATCCTCTTTCATTTTTGTCATGGTCTTACCTCCTTAATGTTTCACAAAATAGATCCAATGAAATAATGAACCTAAAATCTTT
>DASQMK010000062.1:0-2285 GCA_035645575.1 Metabacillus sp. | reverse complement strand
GAAGATGTGCCGAGCTTGCGAGGCGCGCTACGCTGTGGTGTTTCCCAAATGAAGTATTTGTCGAAAAGTCTTGACAACAGGTGTTAGATGCTGTAACGCGCGCGTGCGAACCTTTGTTTTAATTATATAGTAACAACTTCCATGCGCCCAAATTTCGGGGTATACAGAGCAAGGCTTTCGGGGTTTTGGTACATAACCTGATACAAAATTCATTTTGTATCCAATGAGGCGCAAGCCGTTCCCCGTAAAGCTTTCACGTTTTGTATCTTTAGATACAAATCCATCTTTCATAGATTTCTGGTTCCAAGTCCCAAAAAAAAACGGTTCCTTGCCGGGAACCGGATTACAGATAAAAAAGTTATGTCAATTTTACCACTCTCTTTGAAGCCTTTGTTGAAAAATACAGTGTTTGAAGCTGCCAATATTGCTAAGCGGCGAAGTTTGGATGTAATTGAACTTTATTTTTTGGAAGGTTCGCCACAATGTATAAGATATGCCGAGCGAATGTGTAATTGTTCTAATGATATAAGTATTGTTGTTGATGACGATATTAACAGCTTGACTTTCGGTAGAACTACTTTTGAGAATGCACGTTGGTGTTGTGTTAGGCATTGTCCTTTTTGTCAGTTTGCACGTTCTCGGAAATTAAGAGCTAAGTTTTTAAAAGCTTTTAATGAAGTAACTTGTGGTGGTTTAGACTTTATCTTTTTAACTTTGACAATAAAGAATGTTCCAGTTAATAAGTTACGTTTAGCCATTCAAGACATGAATAAAGCTTGGAAAAGATTAACTCAAAGAGCAGGTTTTCCTGCTCAAGGTTTTTTACGTTCTTTTGAAGTAACGATGCAACGTGATCGGGTAGCGGCAGATGGTAAAGGCAAAAAAAGTTCTGGAGCACCTAGCCGATCGGAGGATGGATTTCTGATGGCTCATCCTCATTTGCACGTTGTACTTTGTATGAAGCCGGGTTATTATGAATCTAATTTTAAAACTAAGGATATGTGGATTGATGATTGGCAGTCATGTTTAAGAGTTGATTATCGTCCTTCAATTTCAATTAAAAAAATTGAGACTGAGGACAATTTAATTTCTTCATTGTTAGAGACTCTTAAGTATACTACCAAGCCAGGTGATTTTGCTGTACCTGAGCGTGTGTCTGGGGAATTTTTTCCGAGTGATTCAGTAGCTGGTGAGTGGCTCTATGCTTTAACTAGGGAACTGGATGGAGTGAGAGCTATGTCAGTGGGTGGGAATATTGCCAAGTTTTGCAAGCAGTCTGATATTGATGCAATTAATAATACTTCTGAACTTGATGATGAAGTTGCACAGACAGGTCGTAGGTTTCCGCTTGCTTGGAATGACAAAAGAAAGAGATTTGATGTTGTTTCAGGTCATGTTATAATCGAAACTTACTCTGGTCTACTTGTTAATTCAGAGTTTGTTAAAGTGGTACGTTTAGCTGGACCTATCCAATCACTTTTTAATCGATGTGATTAAACAATTACCTGAGGGAAATTTTATGAATGATAAAACTGATTTTAAAACTTTTGTTACTAGCTCTAAACATGAAAAGGGTTTTGCTACTTATACCCCTCTTTCTATATATGAGTTTAGGGCAATTTGTTTGTATGTTACTTATTCAGATGATGAGCAGTTGATACTTTTCCCTCTTTTTACTCACCCTGTTAAGGTTAGTATTACGTTGATTAAGCTAGTTACCAATAGCCCTATTCCTATTTCTTATAAAGAATTAGCACAAAAGTTTTCTTTAAATGAAAAGGTAATTAAAGCTAGGTTATCTGATTTAGCAGAGTCTGGTTTTCCCATTCATTTGACTAGCAGTGCTGTGAGGATGAAAACTCAGCCTGAAGTCCAGGCTACTAGGGAAAAGCAACTTTAGGTATTAATTTGCTAATGTGTGACCCCGGTGTGTTATTTTAAAAGGAACGTTTGACGCAGTGGTTCTGACCCACCGCGGCAAACTTCCACCAACCATGTAGCGAGACACGGTTAGGGCAATTTTATTATATGCCTTAATAGACCCGTTTGAGCTTCTACCTGAAAAGTGGGGGCTTAATTTGCTTTGGTGGGTTAATTTGATGGATTTATGAGCTTCCCAGGTAGCTCTATTCCTGGGAAGTTTTTTCTAAAGTTTCCCGATCGCTCGCAAATTAAGTCTTGTCCTCTGACTTAAGGTTCTAAAATTTATGTCTTGTGCAAAATACTCTCTGAATGCTGATGGTGTTCCTTTATTGATTTTTGCTTTGCCTATTGAGACTATTGAT
>DASQMK010000061.1:0-13602 GCA_035645575.1 Metabacillus sp. | reverse complement strand
TCTAGGATCCCAATATACTAGTGATGATTTCAAACAAAATATTAAAAGATTTAAAATAATACAATCCTTTAGCCGCAAGGGTTCACCATACGAAGCGCCCGATTGCGGAATATTGGAAAATGCGAAAAAGCTGTAAAAAGGGCATCTCAGTTATTTTACTAAAGCACCCGTTGAATAAGATCCCAAAGGGGTATGCATACAAATCTAGGCAACATAATTAGATGTTATAAGAACACTAAATTATTTTGTTTCTATACATTACCTTATTTACGTTATGCCTTACGGTATTATGACCGGCTTTAGTACCTTTACCAATAGCTATAAGCATAACATCTAAATACCTATCAGAAATATTTAAGGTTGCTTTTAATTTCTTAGAATCATAGCCTGACATAGTAATTGTTTCAAAACCTGCTTCATTTGCTAACAAAATTAATGACATTGAAGCAAGACTTACATCTCTAGTTAATTCTAACTTTAGATCTTCATTTGATTTATTTTCATAATATTTTATTGCAGCATTCGCTAGATAATCTCTTAGCGATTCATCAAAAAAACCTGCTTGAAAGCCTTCTTCATGTATCTTAATAATATTATCTTTATCAAATGCTTGATAATCACCCAACATAACAATTAAAGTTGAAGCTTCTACCACCTGTTGCTGATTAAAAGCTATAGGTAGCAATAATTTTTTTAAGTCTGGATCATCAATAATTAAGTATCGAGTTGCTTGAATATTATTTCCGTTAGGAGACTTACTTGCACTTTCAATTAATGAGGTTAGAATTTCTGAACTTATTTTATAACTTGAATCATAATGTCTAACTGAACGTCTTTTTTCCAAAATATTTTTTACACTCATTTTATCAACTCCGAAATTTTTATTTATTGCTCCTTTAATTATAGTAAGTAATAATAAATGAGAAAATAACGCACAAAAATGTGGCATAGCCACTTTTAAGTGCCTATTCAGGAGGGACAGCACATGGTTAACTATAATACTGGAATCAACATTTTTATGAACATTGCAGGTGGAAAATGGAAATGTTTAATACTCTTTTTCTTGAGTCAAAAATCATTAAGGACAAAAGAGTTTTACGAATTAATACCTGGAATTACACAAAAAGTCTTAACAGATCAATTGAAACAATTAGAAAGAGATGGACTTGTACGAAGAGAAATATTTAAAGAGGTACCACCAAAAGTAGAATACAGCTTAACTGATCTAGGAAGGTCATTTGTACCAGTATTAAACACAATGTGTGAATGGGGTAATAAGTATGCAAATTTAAAAGGTATAGATAACGATCAACAAATTTATTGTGATCATAATTAAACCTAAATTTCACCTAATGGTTTCTCTTGAAAATTATTTAGCAGGTAAACAACATGTATATCATATGCAAAGATAGTTAACATAATTTGAAAAAGGATCTTCAAACTGAAGATCCTTTTATGCTTCTTGTTCAACTAAAGCGCCCGCTTAACCGTAAAAAGGAAGTTAATCTTATTCAAGAATAGCGCTTTATTGTTGAAGATGATTGTGAAATTATTCATTTAAAATTATTATTTCTTTAGCCACAACTTCTCTACTTTCTACACTCTCGTTAATGTCATTTGGAATTTCCAGAACGATATTAACATGTTGACTTTCTCGTAAATCTTGTATATCCAATTTTTGATTATCTGTGCCAATAATTATAGACTGTTCATTAAGTTGAACTGTACATAGATAAGCTATTGCTTCTATATTACCTTTTTTATTTCTATTTACTGCATTTGAACATTCGACCACTATTGTATCGTTACCAATGGTTTCAACAACACCTTGAAATGAAATTATTTCATTTGTAGCAGTACAAGCACTTATTATCAAAAACAACATTAAATTGACTGCATATAAACACTTATTAAGCTTTATTTAACCATCACCCCTTTTAATTAGACGAAAAAATAAACAAAGGGTTTCGTCGTTTTATTACTTCTGCCTCCACCAAGTGTTTTAGACAGCTGCATCTTCACCTCTTGCGCTTTATTGCTGAAGATTGATCTTAGACTAAAGCACCAGTTACTTTAAGTGTAATGTTTCACAATCTTTTTACTGATAAGTTTAAGAGGTTACTTTTTTAAATTCTCAAAAATTATATCTACAACTTCGTCTACTTGTAATGTACCATCAACAACGAAGTCAGCATTAGGTTTAATCGTTTTAAGCATATTAAGATAACCTCGTCTACCTCTAGAAATGTAATTGTCCATATCTGACAAAATATTCTCAGTGGAACTATCCATAAAATCTCTAGTTACTCTACGTGCCAAAGCAATATCTAATGGAGTATCAATAAATATGGAGAAATCAATGAATTTACTTACTTGATAATGTTTATAAGAAAACGGGAAGTCTAAGACAATATAATCAAGTGGTTCAGTTAATAACGCTTGTAAATCCTTGATTAAAGGATTTAAATCCCATTCGTTCGGGTCTCCTCCTTTATCTACCCAGTTCACAATGTCATCTGGACCATTGAAATCATATTCATCAAAAAAAGAGCCTTTGAATTATGTAATTTTTGATTTAGAAGTTTTGTTATTGTTATTTTTCCGCCACCAGATACAGTAGCAATAGCAATAACAAATGGTGTTTTTCCTTTATTCATAGTGTCCTCCAATTTCTTTGTTATTAAATATATTCTATGTTAATACGACTCTTACCTTCTTCCACTAAACTGTCCCTTTAGTGCAAAAAGAAAATGCGATACCTCTTAATGAAGTATCGCTACCAGTTAGTTGAATAAATCAGCTTCATCTTTTAGAATTCCATAATAAACAAGGTCTATATATTCGTTTTCCTTCCTAACGTTACCTCTTAAAACACCTTCTTTTTTCATTCCTATTTTTTCTATAACTCTTCCTGAAGCTGGATTTGAGTGAAAATAACGAGCAAATACTTTATGGTATTGCTTTTCAATAAAAGCAAATTCGAGTATAGCTTTAGCCGCCTCCCTAGCATAGCCATTTCCCCAATAATCTTCTCCAACCCAATAAGCAAGTTCACCGTTATTAAATTTTTGATGGTTAGACAATGCTATTGCTCCGTATATCTCTCCTGTAACCTTATCGGTAATAGCAAATTCAAAATACTTATTATCATTAAAGTTATAAAGATTTTATTATTTATCCAAGATACTACATCCTCTATAGAATATGGATACGGTAAATATAATGTGTTTTTATATAGATTGTAATTGTTACAAAGCCTTGTAACCTCTGGTGCATCAGTTTCTTTAAATAAACGTAGAAGTAATTTATTCGTTTCTATTGTTTTGTCCGTTTGACTATAAATCATAATTTCCCCCCCTCAAAAATAAAACATTCTTTTTAAATTCAGCATCTTCCTTTAAATTCCTCTTATTCAAGTATTCTGCTTCTTAGTTGAATAAAATAAGTGCGATACCTCTTATTGAAGTATCGCTACCCGTTAATTGAAGAAGATAACCATTAGTTAGTTTTTTAAAGCCAGTATAACCTTTGTGTTTATTCGTTCTTTAAATACACCTGTTTCTTCGATAGATAACAATTCTTCTTTTAAATGTTGTTCAAAAGAATTTACTTTATCTCCGAGAAACCTCTTAGACCCATAGGAAGTGGAATATAAGTTGCCGATTATAGATTCTATTGACCAAAAATGCTCATAAGTAGGAATTTGATAACTTTCTAAATTAAATTTTGACTTAGCTACAATTTCCTGATGACTAATAGTTGGATGTGAATATGTAGAACTACCTGCTCTTCGTTCATTCCCATACCATTGTTTTACTACTTCATTGACTTTCTCTTGCCAGGGTAAAAGCTCTTTATTTGGAGAATAATTGTCAATTATAGCAATACCGCCTTCATCGGAAACCATTTCGTATAATGTTTCCAGCACCATCTCTCTGTCCATCCAGTGAAATGCCTTTGCAATAGTTACACATCTAAAGACTTTATTTGAATTAACCATATATTTATTAAGAACTCCATTAAAGAATTCAATATTTTCAACTCTAATTTCTTTGCTAAGACGTATTGCTTCCTTTATCATTTCAGGATCTGTATCAATCCCAACTATCCCTTCAAACCAATCGGAAAACCTGAATGCTAGTTGTCCAGTTCCACAGCCTAAATCAAGCATATGACCTTTGCCGTCGAGAGAAAACTTTTTAATTAAGGACCTTATTAAAGAAGCTGAATAAATCGGTCTATACTGTGAATAATATCTTGCTGTTCCTTCAAACAAGTTTTTACCGTAATCTATCATAAACCCATTCATCCTTTCCTATAATTTTCTTTAAACACAAACAAAACACCTGCTTACTGAACTAAACTGCCTATTTCGTATTATAAGGTTAACCAGAATGCTAAATATTTCTGGTTGACCTTATTTATTTTGGTCTTATTATATCAGTAGCCAAGGTAGAACGTAACTGCCCGTGGGGCTTTGCCCCCGTCAGCTAAACGGTTCGCCCCCTACTTGTAGAAACATGATTGAGGCTGGTTGGGACTTAGATCTCGTATAACAAGCGAAGCTGTGATACTGCATGGAGGATTAGGGGTTACTGGCAAATTACGAGTTTAGGAGGAGATTTTAGAATGAATCCAGTCATTGGTCTGGATGTTTCAAAAGGGGAAAGTCAAGTTCAGGCATTTTTAGATAAAGGCAAACCATACCGTAAGAGTTTTAAAGTTTCTCATACTATAGAAGGTCTTGATTTACTTGTAGAGTTTCTGGAGGTGGTTAAGAGAGAAACTGGTAAGAAACCACCTATTGTTCTAGAAGCGACAGGACATTATCATTCCTCTGTTGTTCAATACTTGGAGGAACGTGGTTATTTATTGATAATCATTAATCCATTGATTTCTTATAAGGCTAAAAGTTCAAGTCTTCGAAAAGTAAAGACAGATGCGATAGATGCTTACCATCTCTGCGAGCTGTTTTATAAGGAGGATTTAGAGCCGTATAAGAAGCGTGGTGTGCAGCTATTAAACCTTCGGAATCTTACATGACAGCACGAAAAAATTACTGGTGTATTGATTCAAACAAATCTACAATTTCAAGCGATTCTGGATCAGGTCTTTCCTGATACAGAGGTGTTTTTGGTGACTTATATTCGGTCGTATCACTATTAACTCTTTCAGAGTTTCCCTCATCTGAAGATATTTTAGAGGCAAGTGAAGAAACAATAGCCGACAAAATCGCTGAATTATGTAAAAGTCGTTCCTATCGATGGGCTAAAGAAAAAGCTACTCAGCTCAAGGCTGCAGCAAATCGAAATCCGTTTGAAAAGATCGTTTATCAGAGCCATATTTTAAGTCTAGGTATGTATATCAATATCATTCTTCAATACAAAGAGCACCTATCCAAGTTAGAGTCCGAGATAGATGCCCTCGCTAAAGAAGTTGAAGAATATAA
The DNA here is from genome assembly GCA_035645575.1 of Metabacillus sp. GTDB lineage: Bacteria > Bacillota > Bacilli > Bacillales > Bacillaceae > Metabacillus. The sequence continues at coordinate 8,153 of DASQMK010000061.1, read as the reverse complement.
TATTATCAAATCTATCCCTGGTATCGGAGAAAAGATCGCGGCAACGATCATTTCAGAAATTGGGGAAATAGATCGATTTTCTGACCCTAAAAAATTGGTGGCTTTCGCTGGGGTTGACCCAAGTGTTTTTAAATCTGGCAAGTTTACAGCCACCAAAAATCGCATTACGAAAAGAGGTTCCAGCAGGCTTCGTCATGCATTATACATGGCTGTTCGTTGTGCAATACGTGACTGTCGTAAAAGCAAAACAAGTGATGAAATTATACCTCGTAATAAGAAATTACGAGAGTTCTATGATAAGAAACGTGAAGAAGGAAAACCTTTTAAAGTAGCTGTGATTGCTTGTGTAAATATACTCTTACACTGGATATCCCTTTTAAAAAACAAAGCGACTTTCCAAGATATAGCTTAAAGTTTAAATTAAACTAAATAGCACAAAACCTTCCAAAAATCGAATAACGGAAGGTTATTTGGCATGCACTTTTTTAGTATAACATGAGATATTTAGAGGTTTTTAATGAAAAATATTGACAAACTATTAGCTGGTTTAGTTCAACAAGAAAGTTCATTACCCCTCTTGAAGTAATGCACCCCGTTAATTGAACACGGAATTATTTTATCAATCAACCAATTCAACAGAAAGAGTATTAATTTGAGCAGGATTCGATTCTTTTATGGTGCCATCAAATCCTACTTTTACCTTGTCTCCAACTTGAAATGTTTCATCATTATTCACGGAAAGGTCAACAAACAAATCACCTTCAGGATTACCCTCAAATACTTTAGCAGAAACAAGTGCACTGTTACCGTTAATTTCCTTGATTGGACCTATAAAACTGGAACTTTCCGTTTTGATTTCATTTTTTTCTTCACTTCTGTCTGTTGAATTAGAGCACCCAACAATGGTTAATAAAACAATGATTGCTAATGCTTTAAATATCCTTTTCATCTCACATTATTCCTCCGTTCATAGTTTTAAAATGATACTATTCTGAAGAAAGGATAATCTGGACTGTTCCACTATCCCCCGTTACTTGAATAAGAAAAAAGCGACCTTCATTATTGAAGCATCGCACCCGTTACTTTAAGTGCAATATTTCACAATCTACAACTCATCTTATTTATACAGTTTTTGTTAACTCGCTTATTCCAATTGCTTTTATTCAGGTAAAAAGACAGCCTTATGGCTGCCTATATAGAGATTGAACAATTACATTCTTACTTTTTTGCTATTATGAGAAACCTTTTGGAATTTGTTCGAATTCCTTTTTCAGTTCTATTGTTTTCTATGAAATCATTCAATATTTCAAAATCATAATTTTCCTCACCAAAATTAGGAATGGTAGGTGTATGCTTTAGTAAGAATATGAGGTCTTCAGGTCTTTGATATCAAATTCACCCATCGTCGTATTTATTTTATGCTGTGTTGAAGCAACACTTTGCTGCGAGCTTTCAGTTACTTCACTTACCTTAATGACTTCTTTTACAATGTTATCTACATTAATATTCATTTTGTTTATTGTTTCATCAACACTGCTGGCCATGGCTTTTATATTCTCTAGAGGGTTATTATTAATCATTTGCCCTAAGTCAAAAGACAAGTTTTTTAATTGAGTAACGATCTCGATCGTCTTTTTTTCTCTCTCAGTAATATCCGTAGCAATTTTTAGGACAGCATAAACTTCATTTACTTCGTTTAAAACCGGAATGTAAGTTGCTTCTAACCAAAGCAAATTTACCGCTTTACCTACTCGTTGAATCTTTGCCTGAAACTTGTTTCCGTTCCTTAAATTCGCCCATAAATCAGCATATTCTTTGCTATTTTGTAATTCTATGGTGCAAAATTGGCTATGTCGCATTTTTTTCATTTCATCAACTTGATAGCCTAAAGTTTGTGCGAAATTCTCATTTACCCAAATAACCTTACCTTCAAGATTAAATTCAATCATAGCTAAGTTAGATTCTAATGAGGCTAACACATGATTTTTGTCCAATACTTGTGTGCTTGTATAAATGTTTGTAATCATGTCTGATATACTTCCTTTAAATGTATTATTTGGATATTATAGAAAAATAACTAAAAAAGGACAATAGATTTTTTAATGTAATAATTCCCAAATCTTACATTTATCTGTGTTCTGCTTTCTATTCTTCCCAAATATTGTACTAAATTGATTTTTCAATTCAACATGACCAAGATAGCCTTTATGATCGTATTGCTTATTATAAATATAAAAAACTGCACCACTTTTGTTTAAGATCTAACAAAAGTGCTGCAGTTATGATTTCTTCACTTCAATTAATTTGACTGTGATGCCATCCATTCCATAATAGATGTTTCAGCCCCGTTGATTGTTTCCGTTGGCTCGTTATTGAATACATAGATCCAAGACCAATGACCATCATATTGATGTGGTTCTCCATCAGCATTTTTATATAGCCCTGATGTATCATGTACATCCTCAAATAATGTTAAATAAACATTTTTTGCACCAGCTTCAATCAAACGATTGTATGTCGGAATGGTATTTAACTCAGGATTTAAAACTGCATCATTTTTGGAGTGAACAAACCAAATAGGAGTGTTCATCATCTTTAGAATATCTTCATCAGTTACAAATGTATCTCTTAAGCCTTCACACACTGGAAATGCAGCCGCAAAATATCCAGGATTATCCCGAATCATTAACATGGTCATGTAACCGCCATTTGAAGCACCGCCAATATAAATTTTATTAGGATCAATATCAGGGTTTTTGGCTACGTAGTCCTTAATTAATTGCATTAAAGCATGACTATAAATGGATGTACCGTCTGCTGTACCGGTTTTACCCTGCATCCAATAAGTTGGTGCTTGCGGAGCTAATACATAAGCACCACCATAGATTTCTTGCGCTTCATCTGAAGCAAAGGCAACAGCTTTATTAGCACCGGCTGCAATCGTTGGATCAATTCCACCTTCACCACCACCATGTAACCAAATAATTAACGGGTTTTTCTCCTTGTCTTTAGCTGGCTTAAAATCAGCATAAGATAAGGTGATATCACCATATGTTGCTTCACCAGTAGAGAACTCATCTAATAGGACTCTCGTTTCTCCTGCAAATTCGTCAATGACTAAATCAGAAATTGTACCGCCCTTTCCTGGGTGTGCTTGGATATCTTCTACTTGAGTGATGGTATAATCATAATCAACCCAATCATTATGACCTGTTGCAAAGTCATAATTGACAGTTGAACCTAGTGAATCATTTGGACCAATTTCCATTTCTAAAACAGCATATTTTCCTCTACCTTTATCCATTTGATTACCTTCTCTGTCAGAAACATATGCTTTTGTTACGGTCCGGTCACCTTCAACAAATGCTCCCCAACCGCCCTCAGGAACCCTTGGGTCTGTCTTTTCAACATGCACATGAAAAGTATCCTCTGTAACTGCACCAGGAGGAACTGGTTTGCCTAACTCAACGATTACCTTGGTAATTACCGGGCCAAAGTCCTGAACTTCAATTACAGTTCTGTACGTTCCTTTTTTATCCTTTGCCGAAACACTTAAGCAGAAGGAAAATGTAACAGCAGCTACTAACATAAGAAAAAATACCTTTTTACCGTTTAATGTCAATATTACTACCTCCTTTAATATACCAACCCTTTTTCGTAACACAGTTACAATGGCAAAGTGAATATTCTACTTAAAAGATTTATTTAAGTAGTAAAGAAGATACACTCCTTTCATAGAAATTATATTAAAAGTAATAGAATAATAGATTTATACTATTCATATTACAGATAATCTAATCTACAGAACTGGAATATTAATAAATAGTAATCTTTACTGCACCCTACAACTTTTGGGAATATGAAAAGAAGTGAAGAACTAGTCAAACAGATTACATTCCTTTATGACATTATCACAGCTTTTAGTAAGCGCTCCCAACCTAAGTGACGCAGAGTGCCTAATACTCCAAAAGGTCACCCCACTATTTCCATTACAAGATCAAATAAATCTGTCATTTGACCTAAACTATTTTGACTGTAAAGCCAACCACTGAAGAAGAGTTAGTTCTTTTCCATTTTCTTTTACAGGAGACCCATCGTAGTCTAGTACACATTCATCTTTCAGCATGTAGATCCAGCTGCCATGCCCAAAGAATTCAAAAGGGTTACCTTCTGAATCCTTAAAAATCCCTGAGGTATCTACTACTTTTTCGAAAAATGAGAAGTGAACATTGGTTCCACCGGCTTTGACTAGACGCTCGTATGTTGGAATCGCTGTAATCTCAGGTTTTACAATTGTGTCATTTTTTGCATGTGTAAACCATATAGGAATATTCTTAATGTCTTCAATTTGTTGATCAGTGATTACTTCATCCAGTAGAGCTTCACATACAGGGAATGCAGCAGCAAAGTAATCTGGGTAATCAATGATCATCCGCATTGTCATGAAACCGCCATTTGAACAGCCACCAATGTATATACGATTTTTATCAATGTCTGAATGTACATCGACAAACTCATCAATGAGTTCTTTTAATGCTGTAACGAACTTTGATTTACCGCTCCATGTATATTCTCCTGTCCCGTCATCCATCCACATTGTGGGTACTTGTGGGGCAAGAACATAGGCTCCGCCGAACATCCTCTGTATATTTTCACTTGATAGATTTACAACATTATTTCCTGTATAAGCAATTGTGGTGTCATATCCACCTTCCCCTGCACCATGCAGCCAAATGATTAAAGGATGTTTCCCCTTATTCATATGTGGTGAATAATAGCCAAAACTCAGGGGCATCTCAGCATATGAAGATTTACTATTTACCCAGCCTCTAATTTGGTCCATTTTGCCAACGATAAAGTGATCATAAACAAGCCCGGATATGGAATCATTTTCGGTTTGTATTTCTTTTACCTGTGTTATACGAAAATTACAAAAAACATATACATTATGTTCCAGAAATGCAACTTCAGAGTTTAACCGATAGATTGGCTCACACTCAAGTTCCAGCGTTGCGTAACGGCCAATTTGAGTTTTATTACCTTCACAGTCTGATGTATAAGCATTTGTAATATGACAATAACCTTTTGATAAATATAACTCTTCTGATGTAAAGTCCTTTTTTTGTTGAATGACATCACCGCTTTTTTTATTTCGTCTTTCAACATAAACGTTGAATGTATCTTCCGATAACATTTCTGATGTAACGGTTACAGACAGCGGAAGAATAATTTTCGTTATATACGGTCCGTAGTCAGTGACTTCGGTAATTGTCATGTATGAACGATTCATTTTTCTATCTCCTTTTGTAAATAGATTTACATGAAATCCAATGGATATCGGCTTTTACCTTACTACAGTCAATACAACCCTCTTGTAGGTTGTTAACGGTATATCACCTTTGTCAGAGACTTCAAAAATGAGATGGAGAGTTTGCCCAGTAACAGCATCTGAAGGAACTGTAAAATGGCTTGTTACTTCAATCTCAGCTTTTATTAACTTAGCCATTTCCGGTGAACCTGGAGCAGGAACAGTAAAAGGATAATTAAGCTCCACCTTCTTGTTTAACTCTTCTTCTATTGAGAGTAATTCTACTTTACCAGGGTATGTACCAGCTTCCTCGTACTGCCACCAATGACCTGTAAGATGATCCCCATCCGGATCCCTCGCGATTGCCTTTAACGAGATCGTTTGTCCCGGTTTGACAGTTGTGCTTTCCAAACCAACAACCTCGACTACTGGGTGGTGATTAGCATCCTTGTATTCAGAGGTAACAGTCCACCGCATCCTTGCTGCAAAATCGCGTTGGGCAGCGCCAAACCATCGTGAAGAAGAATAGTCTTTAGAAGCAACACCATTTGGATCAACGTCTTTCCCATTCCGGCCTCCCCAGCCGCCATAGCTTGCCTCCACATGAGCATCAAGGCCATTGTCCAGGAGGTTCATGTACATAGATGTATCACCTTCAGATATCCACGACCCAACCTCTTCCACCCCTCCATACCATGGTACATAACCGAGCTCCTTAAGCTGTTCTGCTGTCACTCCGGCAAAGCCGAAGAAATCAACGATATCATTCTTATGCATTTGCTTTCCATCACCCCAGACCATATAGAACTCTCCAAACGGTCCGACCTTTGATATATTTTCCCGCGTCCATGCTGCTGATAGATAGTGACGATCTTCAGGCTGAATGACTTTACGTGCGAAGTATCCCCAAATCGTTGTTGCCATTTCACGGAATTCTATTTCCGGCCAATTTACACCAATATAAGATTCATAGATACCGTCTTGATCTCCGAATGACTGAATAATCGTTTTCTTAGAAACCTTTTCATAAATCGTCTTCCATTGACTCGTATTCTTGTATTCCTCTTCAATCGATTTTAGAGCCCTGCCAATTGTTGAATGACCTGCCCCTGTTAATAAATATAGTTTGCCAGGCTCATCATCCATGAGTAGTCTCTTGATAAGCTCTGAACCCGGGCTATCCTTTGACATGTCTCCTGGAAACTCGATGTTTCCCTCATAGATCCTTGAGCGTAGCTCATCAGGAGCAGGGTAGCCCACTGCGTGAACCGAAAGATTTTGATACACTTTTGCATAAATATCAACAGCATCCTCAATAAAACGCGAGCCTTCATCCCATCTCCAGCTAGTAATCGGTCCAATCCCAAGATCTGAGTGTTCAGATTCCCCGTAGAATAACGTTCCCTTTCCGTCACCCTTCCAATGAAAGCGGCTGCTTGAATAAACAAGTCCTTCTGTTTCAAACTGATTACTATAAAGCAAATATCTGACAATCGTATTAAGATCATCAAGCTCCGGGTCATGCATCACTACGGTACGAAGTTTCTTATCCCTAGTCATCTTATCACCTCTTCATAAGTGTGAAATTGCTGATATTACAGAAACTATTGAACATATAAGTTTGGCGGTTCTAATTTCAATTGAAATACCCATCAAGTATCCGCTTTCAACTGTTTTGCTTCATTCTTAGTAAAAACCAGATGGCTAATCCACATGATCACAAACGAAAGAATGCTCACTCCCAAAAATGGAATCACTCCTGGAAATAACATCAAAATAAAGCTAATACAAAAGATACTAGCAATTATTGTGATCGTATATAACGGGTGGACAAGCATTAACAATAATGAGCTTTTTATAATTTTAAATGCATTTGTTTCATAATGAATAAGGACAGGAAATACATAAGGAATAGATAATAGAAATAAGCAGCCAGCCGCATAAAAGAATAAAACGAACGGCTTTAAGAAAGAGATATTCGTTTCTTGCAGGATCCGAATATCAAAGTATAATATCAAACCGACTATAACTAGGATAAGCCCTGTTTTATTACTTTTCACAAACTCCTTTTTATATACACTATAAAACTGATTAAATATCGATATATCATAATCCTTTAAAGCCCAGCTCCTGCATATTGAAAAGGTTGCCGCCGTCGCTGGAAAGAGTCCAAAAATGACGAACCCGAAGCAGACAAAACCTATCCATAATATATTTAAAAAAGCTAACTTCATAACCCAAACAGAGAACGAATAAAACATACCAGCAAGTTTCGCCATATGAATACTCCTCTTATATTTACTTAACAAAATTCCGGGGGTGAAAATGAAGAGCTGGTACCCGGAATAACATGAAAGTACCAACCCTCGATTTCAAACTCCTATATAAAAGAGATTATTCCCCGCCGTTTGTCTTTGCCCATTCATCTAATTGCTTCTGTTTTTCTTTCATAATTTTTTCAATTCCCGCTGCTTCCAGTTGTTCAATAAACTTTGGATATTGTTTATCAAAATCAACTGTTCCTGTTTCTAGTCCTAGTTGAAATTGATCTAAAACATTTGTAACAGTAGCAAATTCAGTTCTTACAGGGTCTGAATTGAAATTAAAGCCAAGTGCTTTTGACTTGAGTGCTTCTTCATTAAACTTCTTTGTTTCTTCCCAAATGTCAGGGTTTTCTCCTTCAAATACATAAGATAAAAATGCATTACCAAATAACCAGGATGTATTAAAACTATACTTAACATTTTCTGAAGTTACGCCTTCAGGATATTTAATAACTTCATCAGATACTTTTACATAGTGCTTTCCTTCAATTCCCCAATTCAGTAAATTAAATACTTCTTTG
>DASQMK010000060.1:0-19868 GCA_035645575.1 Metabacillus sp. | reverse complement strand
ACATTCATTTGTGTAATCGGTTTTCTTTGCTTTCGGTACTCTTTGACTGTAGGCTCTTCATCTACCTGCTCTTCTTGCTGAAGGGCAACAGACGTACTAACAGCCTCTTGCTCATGAGCATCTTCTACTTCCTCTATCGCTGTATTCGCAATCTTTTCAGCTTTCTTCGGCTTTTCCATCACTTTCTGTTTAGCTTTTTTCACAACAAGAGACTGCATATTCACATGAACACCATCTGAATCAGGTTGAACAATATACATAAGGGGCTTCATTTTGTAGTTTTGCTTGTTGGTCATTCGTTTCCCTCCTATAGCATAATTCTACACACTCAACATGTTATGCGAGAGCACTAGGTAATGTGCCTATTTTCTGCAGGCTTCTTATGGTTGATTACTACATGAAAAGGAAAAGCGACTTAACCAAATGGCTAAGTCGCTTTATTTACTAATAAGTTATAAACAGCAAGTTATGCTAAGATGTGGTATCCAGAGTCAACGTGTAGGTTTTCTCCAGTCATTCCTCTAGATAAATCACTGAATAGGAATAGGGCAGTATCTCCAACTTCCTCCGGTGTTGTTGTACGGCGAAGTGGAGAACGTTCTTCAATATCTTTTAAGATCGAGTTAAAGTCACTAATACCTTTTGCAGAAAGCGTACGGATTGGGCCTGCGGAAATTGAGTTCACGCGAATGCCATCTTTTCCGAGGTCACTTGCTAAGTATCTTACACTTGCTTCTAAAGAAGCTTTTGCTACACCCATAACATTGTAGTTAGGAAGGACACGCTCTCCTCCAAGATACGTTAATGTCACAATGCTTCCACCCTCTGATAATAAACCTCTTGCTTCTTTAGCAACTGCCGTTAAAGAATAAGAACTAATGTTTTGAGCAAGCAGGAAGCCGTCACGTGTTGTGTTTAAATATTCACCTTGAAGCTCTTCTTTATGAGCAAACGCGATACAGTGTGCGATACCGTGAATCACACCAACTTGTTCCTTGATTGTTTCAAAGCATGTTTTAATTTCTTCATCACTTGTAATATCACAAGGTAAAACAAGTGAATCATTACCTTCTAGAGATTCAGCTAAATCGCGAACAGATTTTTCAAGTCTTTCACCAGCATATGTAAAAATTAATCGTGCACCAGCATTATGTAAAGAACGTGCTATTCCCCAAGCAATACTACGCTTATTTGCTACTCCCATTACGACAATATTACGCCCTTTTAATGATAAATTCATGTACATCCTCCTTAAAATTAATACATGTTATTAGTACCTGGTTATAATTATATCATTGATTTCGAAAAAGTGCTATTTCATAATTTTGTTTTCATTTAATTGAACAAAATGCTAGTTTTAGTACTTTCGATAAATTCACTATCATTTCTCCCCTACAAAAAAACTGACTCCATAATACAATGGCAACTAATACATAGTTTGCCCCGTCTTATCAGGAGTCAGTCTTATTTTTCGGCTGTTTTCGCAAAACTTTGCTGGTTTAAAAAAAGTTTACGATTGGTTGATTGCTGCTCCAGGATGCTCGCTTTCCGTGGGGCGTACGGTGAGCTTCCTCGTAAGCTGCGCGCCTGTGGGATCTCACCTGTCACGCTACTCCCACAGGAGTCTCGCACCTTCCGCAACAATCAACCTAAATAGTTACTGTGCAAAGTACTTATTAAAACAACAATCTTTTAGAAAAGAGCATAATTTATTATCAATGAAATTTAAGCTGCTATCCAACGTAGCGGTGATAAATCTTCTTTGCTTCAGAGATATCCTTAGTTCCATGAATTAAAGCACGGCCGTCTTTAAAAAGAACTATTCTATGCGCACCAAATGTAAATGAAATTAAAAACGGGTTTTCTAAAAACGCATCCGCAAGTGGCTTTACTCTTTCAGCCACTTGTTCAAATGAAAATTGCTTTGTTTCACTTGGTCTAATTTGGACAGTATCTCTCCCACAAAGAACGGCAGCCTTTGTTTCCAATTCAGCTGTTAAATAAGGATACACTGGATCAGACCCGCATGTCGGGCAAGCATTATTTTTCAAACGATCCATGTTGATTGACGAATATTGATTTTTCCATAAATCAAAGGATACAAGCTTTCCTCGTCTATTTTCTTCGTCTCCTACAAGAAGCTTTAAGGCTTCAGCTGTTTGATGGGAAGCAACCATGCTTACAATTGGCGAAATGACTCCGACTGTATCACATGTCATTCCATCAAACGGAATATGCTTTAATAAACAGTGTAAGCAAGGTGTTTCATGTGGAATAATGGTAAAAGATAAGCCATAGCTTCCAACACAACCACCATAAATCCATGGAATAGTATGTTTCAATGAAACATCATTGATCAATAACCTTGTTTCAAAATTATCAGTGGCATCTACTATAAGATCAACACCTTCTGCGAGTTCTTCAATATTGGCAGATGTGACATCTTCCACAAATGCTTGTACTTCAACTTCTGAATTTATTTTTTTAAGATGAAGCTTTGCCGCAACCGCTTTAGGAATACGATTTTGGGCATCTGCCTCCACATATAGCTGTTGACGTTGCAAATTACTCCATTCCACATAATCACGATCAACAATCGTTAATTTTCCAATTCCAGCTCGAGCAATCATCTCTGCGTTTGCAGTGCCCAATGCACCTGCACCAACAACTAAGATTTGTTTCTTTTGTATTTGCTCTTGACCTTTTTCTCCAATCGGAGAGAATAAGATTTGTCTTGAATAGCGTTCCATTAAGTCGTAATCATTCCTTCTGTTGGACTACTTGCAATTGCATAGTCTTTTTTAGCTATTCTACCAGCTTCGTAACCTAATCTGCCAGCTTCAATGGCTAGCTTCATCGCAACAGCCATTTTCACCGGGTCCTTAGCAGCAGAAACGGCTGTATTTAAAAGGACTCCATCGGCACCTAGCTCCATAGCCAATGCAGCATCAGCAGGAGAGCCAATCCCAGCATCGATGATAACTGGAACCTTTGATTGTTCAATAATAAATGATAGATTAAGAGGATTTAATAATCCTTGACCAGAACCAATTGGTGAAGCACCAGGCATAATTGCATGAACTCCTAATTCTTCTAATCTTCTTGCTAGCACGACATCGTCTGAAGTATAAGGTAAAACAATAAACCCTTCTTCTAACAGCATTTCACTAGCTTTTAATGTCTCAACAGGATCTGGAAGTAATGAACGGTCACAACCGATAACCTCTACTTTGATCATGTCACATAATCCTGATGCTTTTGCAAGCTTTGCAATTCTAACAGCCTCTTCAGCTGTTTTTGCGCCAGCCGTATTAGGTAAAAGTGTATATTTAGACACATCCAGCTGCTCAAGAAAATTTGGCTGCGATTCTTCAAAAATATTCATTCGTCGAACGGCGAACGTTAAGATCTCTGCTTCTGACTGGGCAACAGCCTCCTTTTGAATCTCAAAAGACGGGTATTTTCCAGTCCCTAATAATAATCTTGATTGAAATACTTTATCAGCAATTTTTAACATACAATCATCCTCCTCCTACAAAATGAACTAATTCAATTTCATCCCCATGTTGAATCGGTGTTGATTCATATTGATCCTTTAGAATAATTTCCCGGTTATGTTCAACAATAACTAAACGATTTTCTAACTGATAAAAAGCTAATAACTGTTGCACAGTCCTAACATCTTCATTTAACTCAATTATCTCTCCATTAAGCTTTATGCTCATATCATCACCTCACAAATTGCGGTACATTTCGCGTTATGGAAAAAGCACTCACATAGTTTTCATCTAACTTTCTCTTTAAAATAAGATCCCTGATCATCGTACCTGTTTTAGGAGCAAGGAGAATTCCATTTCGATAATGTCCTGTAGCAAACAGGATGTTATCATCTTCAGGATGCACACCAATATAAGGTTTCCCATCATCTGACTGTGGTCTTAAACCAGCCCAAGTGCTTAAGAGCTGTGCTGATGATATACTTGGCACAAGAGGGGTGATCTTTTCAATTAAAGATTGAATGCCCCCTAAAGATGGTGTCGTGCTCCAATTGTTTTCAACCATTGTTGCACCAACGACAAATCTTCCATCACCTTTAGGAACAATGTAGCAGTGATCATAAAAAATGGTCTTTTCCAAATGCAAATCATTACTTTTCACTGCAAGACATTCTCCTTTAACAGGCTTCATTCCATTTGGTAACCCTAATTGCTTAAAGAAGTAACCGCTCCAGACGCCATTTGCTATTACCACTTTATTGCAAATAAAGTCCTCTTGTGGTGTACAAAGAACATATTCAGTTGCTGATGTTTTTTTGATGGAATGAACAGCAGCATTCTCTATAAAAGTTGCACCAAGTAAACTAGCTGATTTTGTAAAAGCCTCACAAACATGTATAGGTGAGACATGGCCATCCTCGGGAATATGAAGCGCCCCTTCAATACCGCTTGATACGAACGGTTCATAATTTAATACCGTTTCCTTTGTGTGCCATTCCAGTCCCTCATGATGTTGTGCCACTTGTTTTAAAGACGCTGCTTCCTCTGCACTAAAAGCTATTTTATACATCCCTTTATCGACTAGTTGAATATGAATCTGTGAAAGTTCAGAAAGCTCCTCTTGCAAACTATGGTATTGTCGTTGACTCTCTTTCGCAAACTGAAAAAAAGCATCATTCTGTTCGAGTTCAGAATTAGCACCAAGCATTCCTGCTGCAGCACTTGTAGCACCAGACCCACCTTTGTCACGATCCAATATAAGAACAGAAAGACCTTCCTTTGCCAATTGGTAGGCAATTGATTGACCAATGATTCCTCCACCAACAATTCCTACGTCATAGTGTTTGCTCATTGTATCTCCTCCACTACTCTCTCTTTTAATTTCATCAAGGCATGTTTCGGGTCGCTACTTCCCATCACATAAGACATGACCGCTACTCCATTAACATTTGTTTGTCTGAGTCTTTCAATTGTATCTGGAGTAATACCTCCTATCGCAATAACAGGTATGTTGACGTTGTTACAAATCTGCTCTAGCCGCTCAACACCTCGCGGCAATAGATCTGCTTTAGAAGATGTCTCAAAGATATGTCCGTATAATAAATAATCTGCCCCGTCTCTTTCACAAAGAATGGCTTCCTCTAACGAATGAATAGATCTCCCAATTCTAAACGATGGCCTGAATTTTTTTACTTCCTGAATCGAAAAACCATGGCTTGGTAAATGGAGATTAGGTATGTTATGTAAAACTGCAACATCCATTCGATCATTAACCACGAGTTTTTCTTTTGGTATACCTTTGGCCACTAAAGATGAAACAATCTTCATGATATCTGCAGCTGATTTTGTTTTTTCACGAATATGAATATAATCAACATCACTGTGTATCATAGACAATCGCTTTATCAGCTCTTCAATGGTTTGCTTACCATCTGTTATGACATGAAATTCCACTATTATTCACCTAAATTCTTTTGTAGACAAGAACAAAAGCGCAAGCGCCTTGGTCAGCCTCGAGAAAATAAGACGCAAATGAATAGAAGACGTTCTTTGTCTTCAATTCATTTGTGGCTAGACCCTAGAGGCAGTCAAATACGCGACGTCAATCTCCATGACTGCACTTGCACATCCTGTGCTTCGGAGCTGGATGTCGTGCACTTATCCACAGTTTTATCGTATTTTATAATTTCCTAAACGACAAAAACCACTTTTCCATAGAAAAGTGGTTTTACATACATTTATATACCATGCTGTAATCCACTTCCCTACGCTGGTATGAACCAGATCAGGTTTTAAGGGTCTTAAAGAAGCACTTTAATCTCAGCCCATCGTATAGGGCTCCCCTAGCGGTTATTTGTCAATATTCAGTTATTATCTACTTATTATCATACCAAATGTATACAAACTTTCAAGAAAAATTCTTTCGCAAACAGAACTTATACTAGTTCAAGTTCCTGTTTTAGCTCGTTCACATATTCTCGTGACCCTGTCACAATAAGGCGGTCCCCAAGTTTAAGATCTGTATCACCATGAGGAACAATGGAATCTTTCCCCCTAAAAATTCTTACGAAAATAATATCACCCGTAAACGGAAAATTACGTAATAAAATATTATTGTATTTTGGATTATTTAAATTAATTTGATAAAGGGTTGTTTCTTGATTCGTTAGAATTCTCATGACACTTGGTGCTTCAATGAGAGCACGTAGCACCGTATTCGTCGATAAAAGTGTTGAAAAGATGTCAATTCCTTCATCCTTTAACTTACTAGCTAATTCTGGTGAACCAACACTTGCAATCACTCGATCAACCTGTTCCTCTTTTGCAAACAAGGCAATGTCAGCATTTTTCTGTTCATCACCAGTTGCAACAACGATCATATCTACATCAAATGCTTTCTGCTCTTTTAAAGCATCAACCTGAAATTCGCTAATTTCTTTGATTTCAAATAGTGATTCCGCTATTTGCTGATCAATTTTATCTTGTTGAATATGGTAAACAGTTGTTTCATAAAGATCATGATTTAATTCTCTAGTAACAGGTAATGTCATTTGATTAGCACCAATAAACGACACCTTAATCTTAGAAGGCCCTCCTTCATTTTTAGGGAAGAGCTTTTTAAAGAATATTGGTGTCACAATACTAGTAATGACCGCAACTAAAATCAAGGCACCGGACATCTCAGATGTGATGATCTCCATTCTTTCCCCGATTGTAGCTGCTGCAATAACTAGAGATAATGTTGATGTTAAAAGGAATCCCGATGCTAATGTCGTTTTCATATCATACCATTTTTTCAAATATATAATTGGTACAATTTTAGAAATTAACAAGGCAATAAACAATAAAGGAATTAAAATAAAAATCTTCGGATCTTTAAATAATGCCCAAATATCTAAATCGACCCCTACCATTACAAAGAAAATCGGAATAAGAAAACCATAGCCAAAGGAATCAAGCTTTTGCACCATTTCTTTATTAGGAGACAGTAGTGATACTAATACCCCTGCTAAAAAGGCTCCAAGAATATTTTCAGCACCAATCGTCTCAGATATTGCCACTAATAAAATAATTAAAGTGAAAACAGCCCGAGTTCCTATTTGAATTGTTCCCTTTGACATCGTTTCAATAAAGGAACGATTCATAAATGTTTTTCCTAAGAAATAAAGACCTACACCAGCTCCAAATAACACTAAGAGCAGCCATGTATTGTTTTCTCCTCCACCATATATAGAGGCAAAAACAGCAAGCAAAATCATTGTTACTAAATCCGCGATAACAGCGACTAGCAAAATAATTTGACCGATATTAGATTTCATAATCCCAGCATCTTTTAAGGTTGGTACAACAACACCTAGTGAAATTGTTGAGATAATCAATGTCATTAAGAAGGCATTGTCGATTAATCCGATCCATACAAACATGTAGGAAAGGAGTAGTGATAAAGCAAAAATCCCCACAAAAACAATCGTTGATACAAAGAAAGCATTTGGAGCATTTTTACCTGAAGGAAGTTTTTCCTTCTTCTTTCCTCCTGCAAATGCTGTAAAGTCGATTTCAAGCCCACTAAGGAACATGAGAAAGATAAAACCAAGCATTGATAATGTCTCCAGCCACATATCCTGGTGAACAATATCAAAACCGCTTTTTCCAATGAATAACCCGACAATAATCTCAGCTACTACAACAGGCATAAAATTCATCTTTAAACGGTGTAGTAAAATTGGGGTTAAAAATGCTGCGAGTATAACAATAACTAATGAAGTTACAGACGCTCCATGCATTCTATCCCTCCTTTTTTATTTTTTCGTTTGTACTTGCTAAAACGTATTGTTCATTTTAAAAACCTTTGACTGGAAGGCTAAAGCCATATAAGGATAGTAAACGTCTTTAACCTAATATCTACGGAAATGATTACACTCTATAATCCATAGTTCCTATCATATACAACTTTAATTTTTTATTGTAACAATATGCTCGGGTAAGCTATTAGATTAAATATTGCATAAATAATGTTGCCATTCCAAAATAAATTAAAATACTAATAATATCATTAATCGTTGTAATAAACGGGCCTGATGCAACAGCGGGATCTACCTTTAATTTGTGCATAATCAAAGGAATAAATGCTCCAGAAATTGTCGCAACAGTCAATGTAGCCAAAATAGACATGCCAACTAAAATACCTAAAAATAGTGTTCCTTTCCATATAAAGACGGTAAGAGCTACTACAATTCCACATATCGCTCCAGTTATGAGTCCAGTCCCTGCTTCCTTTAGAATCGTTTTGCTTAAACTATGATCCTCTGAATCTCCTAAAGAAATTCTTCTTACAGCAACCGCTAATGCTTGTGTCCCGGTATTTCCAGCCATTCCTGCAATTAATGGAATAAAAACAGCTAAGATGGCTACTTTTTCTAATGTTTCTTCAAAACGTCCGATTAAGCTCGCCGTAAACATTCCAAGGAATAAAAGGATAATTAACCATGGCAGCCTCTTTTTTGCTGCTGAAAAAGGACTTCTATCAGCTGAATCAACATCGGAAACAGCGGCTAATTTTGAATAGTCATCACTGGCCTCTTCATCAATGACGTCAACGATATCATCAACAGTGATGATTCCTAATAGATGATCTTGAAAATCAACAACAGGTAGAGCTAAAAAGTTATAGTCCTTCATTTTTCTTGCTACTTCTTCTTGATCCTCAGCAACACTTACAGAATACACACGCTCGTTCATAATCTCAGAAATCATTGTATCTGGTTCACTTATAATAAGATCTCTTAATGATATAACTCCAACCAGCTTCTCTTCTTCATCAATAACAAACACATAGTAAATGGTTTCTGCGTTTGGTGCCTCTTGCTTTAGTATTTGCATTGCAGAGTGTACCGTTTGATGAGCATGAATGGAGATATACTCCGTTGTCATAATACTTCCAGCTGTATATTCTTCATAATGAAGCAATTCTCTAATTTCTTCAGCTGCTTCATTGTCCATGATGGTTAAATAGCTTGCAACTTGATCTTTATTTAATTCATTCAAGACGTCAACAGCATCATCTGCATACATCTGGGCAAGCATCTGGGCAGCAAATGTTGGATCCATTTCAGACAAATATGTTTCATATTGACCATCTTCATCTTCAATGTTCTCAAACACAGCTGCCATTTCTTCTGGAGAAAGATATTGGTATACTGTACTTCGTTGATCAGAATCAAGCTTTATAAATAGACTTGCTTGATCATATGGATGTTGCTCTAAAAATACGGAACGAAATTCATCCATATTTTTATCTGTTAAACTCGTTAGAAGTGCTTCCTCTTCAAGCTCTACTTGTTCTTTCACTTCTGACATAAGTTTTCCTCCTTCCTTTGGATAATTTATCTTTAAAGTGAGACTTCCATCAGTGGGGGGTTCTTCATCCTCCCCTGATGGTTAGCGCAACTTATCGGATCTTTACGGGCAGTTATTTCCTACTTATCTTCTTTGTTTCTCTGGAATCTTGAACTGGGAGTCTTACTGCCCGTTAAGAATGGGATAAATCGAAAAACGTTCATGCTTTCGACAAAAAGTTAAGCATTTCTACATATTGTGATTTTACTCATAATAACTATAATATTCTATATGCGTTTGATGAATCAATAAGTTGAAGAGTATTTACAAAAATGAAACATATTTGAAAAGCGGAATGCGCCGGAACTAGTCACCAAAACTTATTTAGAAGAAAATAATACATTATTTACCTTTTCAAAAACGATTCTTTGCAAATCGTTCACAATCCTTTAAGATTGTAAATGATACAATGAAGATGGACCGTTTTTCAAGTTTAAAGATTTTAGAAAGGGATCGACTATGACAAATGATAAATCCCCTCAACAACAAATAGACTATACGTTAATTTTTATATTGTTTTTGTTAGCGATTGTCAGTACAATCGCTATTAATAGTGCTGAGACAACCTTACCTGCTACATTACAAAACATCAATTTTTCGATGAAACAAATTCAATGGTATATCATTGGTGCAGTAGCTATTGCCGTAACAATGCTTATCGACTATGATCGTTTTAGACATTTTGCATAGTATTTATATGGTTTTGGTCTATTGCTATTACTTGGTTTAGAGGTTTTGCCAGAAGGGATTGTTCAAACAATTAAAGGTGCAACATCCTGGTATAAACTTGGACCATTTGGAAATTTTCAGCCATCAGAATTAATGAAAATTATTATTATTATCGTCTTGAGTAAGGTCGCCGCTGACCACCGTGAGAATTATCCACAAAATACAGTCACAGATGATTTCCTTCTTATAGGAAAAATTGCAGCAGTTGCTGGACCACCTATACTTTTGTTAATTCGTCAACCAGATATGGGAATGACTATGGTATTTTGTGTGATTATCGCCTCTTTACTGCTGATCTCAGGAATTAAATGGCGAATTATTTTGCCAGCCGTCATTACTTTTGTTGTCGGAGCTGCAACATTTCTCATTCTATTTTTCAAGTATCCGGATATCCTTTTAAAATATATTCTTGGTGGTCAATCTTATCAATTAGATCGATTTTATGGATGGTTAAATCCTTATGAATATTCTGGGGAACAAGGCTTCCAACTTGTAAAATCACTACTCGCGATTGGATCTGGAGAATTGCACGGAAAAGGATATAATAACTTAGAAGTTTATTTACCTGAGGCTCATACTGACTTTATCTTTGCGATTATTGCTGAACAATTTGGATTTATTGGTGGTAGCATTGTTGTATCGTTATTCTTTTTACTCATATATCGTATGATTCACATCTCTTTAGAAAGTAATGATCCATTTGGCAGCTACCTCTGTACAGGGGTTATTGGAATGATTACTTTCCAAGTATTTCAAAACATCGGCATGACGATCGGTCTTCTTCCTATCACTGGATTACCACTACCATTTGTTAGCTACGGTGGCAGTTCATTAGCAACATATATGGTCGCAATCGGTATTGTCCTAAACGTTCGCTCTCGTACAAGAAAATACATGTTTGACTAGGACAAGTGGTACTCTATCTTAAGAGTACCATTTTTCTTTTTCCCTTAGCTTTTGCTATCAATAGATGACAAGAGGTGACTACATATGAAAATTGATGTCATAGGTGATATACATGGATGTTATAAAGAATTTGAGGAATTAACGAAGAAACTGGGCTATGAATGGGAATCGGGTATACCTGTCCATCCAAATGGAAGAAAGTTGTCATTTGTTGGAGATTTAACAGATCGCGGACCAAATTCTATTCAGGTTATCCATGTGGTTTACCAGCTTGTAAAAGAAAATCATGCCCACTATTCACCAGGCAATCACTGTAATAAGCTTTACCGCTTCTTTTTAGGTAACAAAGTACAGGTTACACACGGACTTGAGACCACTGTTGCAGAATATGAACAGCTACCTCCCGAGGAACAAGCTGATGTTAAAGCGAAATTTATATGGCTTTATGAATCTTCCCACCTATATCAAATTCTTGATAATGGCAAGTTAATTGTTGCACACGCAGGAATTCGTGAAGATTATATAGGTAAAAATACCAACGCAGTCAAAACATTTGTCTTATATGGAGATATCAGCGGCAAGAAAAATCCTGACGGAACCCCTGAGCGCCGTGATTGGGCCCAACATTATCAAGGTAAGCCAATGATTGTATACGGCCATACCCCGATAAAGGAGCCAAGGCGTGTTAACCGTACCATAAATATCGACACAGGCGCTGTATTTGGAAATAAACTCACCGCATTTCGTTACCCGGAGGATGAAGTTATTTCAGTTCCATCCAGTCTTCCATACGATGAAACAAGATTTAGGGAAATATAATTTAGAAAAGCGCAAACGCCTTTTATCCACAGTTCAAGTATTTTATCATTCCCTACCAATAAAAACAGCCCCACTATCATCACGTAGTAGGGCTAAGTAATTTGTTCATATCCTCAGGCATTTCCGCCTGAAACTTTAGCTGCTTTTCTAACAAAGGATGCCAAAATGTCAGTTGTGAGCTATGAAGAGCCTGTCTCTTTATCTCCATTTCATTGCCACCGTAAAGTTGATCACCGCATAAAGGATGCCCTATCGATGACATATGAACACGGATTTGATGGGTTCTTCCAGTTTCAAGTACAAGCCTTACAAGAGTTTTGTCATTTAATCTTTGAACTACCTGATAGTGAGTAACAGCTTCCTGACCATCAATACAAACTTCTCTCTCAATAATGCTGTCTTTTTTCCGTCCAATCGGGCTTGATATCGTTCCACAATCCTGCTTTATCACACCATGCACAAACGCTTCGTAGGTTCGGTGGATTTCCTTATTTTTTTGTTGAGCAGAGAATAGAGAATGAGCAAAACGATGTTTCGCAACAAGCATAAGTCCTGATGTATCTTTATCCAATCGGTTCACAATATGAATGGTAGAAGGAATATTGTGTTTTTCATAATAATGAATCAATCCGTTTGCTAAAGTTCCTCTGATATGTTCCCGAGATGGGATGGATGGAACAAATGGAGGTTTATTAATGACTAAACAATGCTGATCCTCATAAACGATATCAAATGGTACTTTATCTGCATGTAAGCCTGAGCCTCTTTCCTCTTCAGGAAAAATAACTGTTAGAACATCTCCTTCTTTTAGCTTATGTCTAACCGTCACATGTTCAGCGTTTACTAAAATGTCTCCACCATTAAATTTAATATCTGTTAGCGCACGCTTAGAGATTTTCTTTGCTTTCACAAAGTCGAAAACAAGCATGCCAGCTTCTTCCTTCTTTATATTCCATTCAAGATGAAACGCTCTGTTCATTATTTTTCCGTATCTCCAACAAATGAATCCCGGACTCGCTTCCAAAATGGGAATGGCTTAAATCTGGCAAATCTTACATTTTCATTCGCCACTCTACATTGAATAGACTTAACATCTTTATGTAACAATGTTAAATGGTCAATTGTAATTTGAAAATCTACATCATTTACCGGCTTTAACATACATGTATGATGCTCAGGCAAAATGAGCGGTGATCCAATTGTTCGAAAGACTCTGTTATTAATGGAGGCCATTTCTGCCAACTGAATCGCGCGTAAAGAGGGGTGTAAAATCGCTCCGCCTAGTGCTTTATTATAAGCTGTACTCCCAGAAGGCGTTGAAATGCATAGTCCGTCACCTCTAAAGGTTTCAAACATTTGTCCTTTAATTTCAACGTTCATAACAAGCGTTCCTTCAATACTTTTTACCGTACATTCATTAAGTGCTAAATATCTAGCCTCTCGTCCACCATCATTATGACGGATAATTACCTCTAAGATCGGATATTCAACAACCTGGTACGGCGTTTTTGCAATGGCTATCACAAGCTTTTCAATCTCATCAGGTACCCAATCTGCATAAAAACCTAAGTGACCAGTATGCACCCCGATGAAGGCTGTTTTGTCTAGTCTGCTTCTGTAGCGATGAAATGCATATAAAAGGGTCCCGTCACCTCCAACTGATATAACAATGTCCGGACAATCTTCATCATATTCAAGTTGAAAATCAAGTAAGTAGGTTTTCATCTTTTGCATGATTGAGTTTGAAATTGGATCACCCTTTGATGAAATAGCAAATTTCATAGATACTACCCCTTTATTGTATTTATTTTCATAATAAGGCTAGTGTGCATTATTTTTTATCCGTCTTCCTTGAGAAAATAGCTTGTGCTTCTTGGATTTCTCCTCTTATCTGCGACATTTCTTCATCTAGTGAATACGCTGCCTCTGCTGCTCGTTTTAAACGAACTTTTATGTTATCTGGGATGTTTCCACTGTATTTATAGTTTAATGAATGTTCAATAGTTGCCCAAAAATTCATCGATAACGTTCGTATTTGAATTTCGACCAATAGCTTCTTTTCTCCTGCAATTGTCTGCACCGGGTATCTTGCAACAAGATGAAAGGACCTGTAGCCGCTATCTTTTTGATTTGTAATATAATCTCGTTCCTCAATGATTTCTAAATCATTTCGGCTTTTTAACATATTTACGACAAATCGAATATCATCGACAAACTGACACATCATCCGAATGCCTGCAATATCTTGAAGACCCTCTTCTAAATCTTCCATTGATATATTTTTCCGTTTGGCTTTATCTAAAATACTAGCAATAGGCTTCACACGACCAGTGACAAACTCAATCGGAGAATGAGAATGCTCCAGCTCATATTGTGATCGAATTCCTCTTAATTTAACCTTTAGTTCCTCTACCGCTTGGTTATAAGGAGCCAAAAATGATTTCCATTGTTGAGCTTCCACCTATGTATCCCCCTTACGCAACCGCCTGTTGTCCCTTACATATTAAGTTAGTGAAAAAAGTTCTACTACCTTACTCTCCATTTCCTCTCCATAATTTGCATTATCTTTAATATTTTCTAATAGATAACGCAATTCTTCTTTTAAATTTTCAAGCTCAATTTGCTGATCATATATTTTCATATCAACTCTATACTCTTTGTCCAACGCTTCTTTTAATTGTGGCCAAATTTGGTAAGGAAGGCTCACATAAACAAACTCGTCCTTTGATTCTAATATATAAATAAAAGCCAAATGATCAGAATCAACAAGCATCTGCCCTTGAGCCTTTAAATCGCTTTGCTCTAAATCGGCTGAAATTTCTGCCGGCTCCAAAATTAATATACTATTTTCTACTTTTGTTTCAACTAATTCAATTCTAGTATTCATATGAATCTCCTTCCATTACAATCCAAGATTATTTTACCATATTAAAAAGTCACATGATAACATTGCGGACTATTTAAATTCACGAGATAATAAGAAAAGCGGAAGCGCCTGTTCATCGACGTATGAACTGGAGCACTCCGTATGAGATAAAGCGAGACTTCCATTAGAGGGCGTTTATTTCCTCTAATGGATAGCGAGACTTATCCGACTTTTACGTGCAATCCACTCTATTTCCTGTTAAGGTCGGGAAAAGGAAACACGAAGAGCGATAGCGATTCGATGTTGACTTATCGCAAGGAGGAGTGTGAAGTTCACTAGTCGCTGGGCGCTGGAGCTAGACACCAAACTAGGTAGGTATCATTAAAAACTTTTATACCTAGAAAAGCGGAAGCGCCTGTTTGAAACTTTTAATTAGTGAGGTTAAACCAATATGTCACAAGAAATAGAAATAGAATTTAAAAACCTATTAACAAAAGATGAATTTATTAAGATAAAAGAAACATTCCAGTTGAAAGATGAACAGTTTTTTCTACAAGAAAATCATTACTTTGATACACCTGAATTTTCATTAAAAGAGCTTGGAGCTGCTCTTCGTATTAGAAAGAAACACAATCAATTTTTTTTGACATTAAAGGAGCCTGCAGAGGTTGGCTTACTGGAAACTCATCAAATTATCACAGAAGAAGCAGCCCAAAATATGTTGAAAACCGGAGAATTCGACGATGGCCAGGTTACCGAGCGATTAACTAGCCTAGGAATTGATAAAAAAGATATGACTTATTTCGGTACATTAGCGACATTACGTGCAGAAAAAAATTATCAAAATGGTTTATTAGTGATCGATCATAGCCGATATTTAAATAAAGAGGACTTTGAACTCGAATTTGAAGTAACAGACGAACAAGAAGGGAAAAGGGTTTTCCATGACCTTTTAAAGGAACTAAATATTCCAATTCGAGAAACAAAAAATAAAATTCGTCGTTTTTATGAGCAAAAATATAGTGAGATGAGGTAAGAGTCTTGGATGTTAAAATGAAGTATTATAAAACAATGCTTGAACTTCAGGCACTTCAAAGTTTCAATCAACCGAGTGAATCAACCTTTGAAACCAATTTTCAAGAGTTATTAAAATCGTTTATTTCCACGACAACTAGTAAGAATGAAGCCGTGAAATCAGATGTAGCACCTGCATTATCTGCTCTGCCAAATTTGGTTATGAACTCTCCTGTTTTAGATCAATTGACTTCTGTTAGTCAATCTACGGCTCCAATTCAGGCTAACACAATTGATGAAATCATTTCTAAGGCTGCTGAAAAGTATGGAGTAGATGAAAAATTAATTCGTGCTGTCATTAAACAAGAATCTGGTTTTAATCCTACTGCTAAAAGCCATGCAGGAGCAATAGGGTTGATGCAACTTATGCCAGCAACGGCAAAATCACTAGGTGTTAATAATCCATTTGATGCTGCACAAAATGTTGACGGTGGAACAAAATATCTAAAGCAAATGTTATCCAGATATAACGGAAATGTTCCACTTGCCTTAGCAGCGTACAACGCAGGCCCTGGTAACGTTGATAAATACGGAGGCATTCCCCCATTTAAAGAAACACAAAACTATGTAAGAAAAATCACTTCAACATATCAGGTTTAGAATACTCTATCGAAGACCATCTCAAAAATGGTCTTTTTTCTTTTCTGTTTTTTTCATAGAGACAACTGTACTTACAACTACCTCAAATTAATATAAAGTGAAACTTCCATCATTGGTTTTTTTTCTTCATCCCCCAATGATGGTTAGTTGAACCAATCGGATCTTTAGGGCAGTTATCTCCCACCTACCTTCTAAGTAAACCCAGAAGCTTGAGGTGGGGGGCTTACTGCCCGTTAAGAGTGGGATAAAATAATGGTAAATATCTCATTTGAGAGCGGTTTGTTTGAGATATAGAAGCACGCTTGTTAAAATGAACTTATTAGAAAAGCGCAAGCTCCTGAGTCAGCCTCGGGCAAATAAGGAGATTTGAGATAGAAGGCGTTCTTTGCCTTCAATTCCAAATTGGCTTATGACCTCGAGTGGCTAGGCGCTGGAAATCTAAATACGCGACGTCCTGTCGCAATGATTGCACTTGCACATCCTGTGCTTCGAAGCTAGACACTAAAAACTAAGTACAAAATTTTATACTTTCTAATAGTACATCGAAAAACTTCCTATGATAAATTCATTTTTATATGAGAACCTTAGTATTTGAGTAGGTTATTTAGCACATCGAAAAGGAGAAATCAACATGACGAATCAACATTTAACACCTTATGATGCTATTGGAGAAGAAACTCTCTCGCGGCTTGTTGATACCTTTTATGCAAAAGTAGAAAAACACCCGCTTTTGGCTCCTATATTTCCCGACGATCTAACGGAAACAGCTCGTAAACAAAAGCAATTTCTAACACAGTATTTAGGTGGGCCTCAAGTCTATACAGAAGAACATGGACATCCGATGTTAAGAGCAAGACACCTGCCCTTTGAAATCACACCTTCAAGAGCAGAAGCTTGGATAAGTTGTATGGAGTCTGCTATGAAAGAAACTGGCTTGGAAGGGGAAATAAAGGATTTTCTCCTTCATCGGTTACAGCTTACAGCTCAACATATGGTCAATACCTTTAAAGCGGAAGAAGAAAGCAACAATCAGAAAGAAGGCACAAGCAATGACGGAACAACATGAGAAACAGAACGTATCCCTCTTCTTCTCCCATTGTCACGGACATCCGGATAAGCCAATTGAAATCTATATGTTTGTTGATCCTCTTTGTCCGGAATGTTGGGCATTAGAGCCAATCATCAAAAAGTTACAAATCGAATATGGACGGCTTTTCACGCTTAAATATATCATTAGTGGCCGTCTAGCAACCTTGAATATTACAAAAAGAAAAAGCCCTGAAAAGCTCGCCCAAGCTTGGGAAAAAACGGCATGTCGTACAGGCATGTCATGTGATGGTAAAGTATGGATGGAGAATCCATTATCAACTCCATATCGAGCATCACTTGCGATTAAGTCCGCTGAATTGCAAGGAAGAAAAGCAGGGCTTCGCTACTTACGAAAACTGCAGGAGCTTTTATTTATCGAAAGTCAAAATGTTTCAGAGGAAGAGATCTTAGTAGATATCGCCAAAAATGTAGGTCTTGATGTGACGGAATTTCGTAAAGACCTTCACTCTGAGAGCGCAGCAAAAGCATTACAATGTGATTTAAAAATCACATCTGAAATGGACGTTCAGGAGATACCTACGCTCGCCTTTTTTAGCGAAGAAGTAGAGCAAGAAGGATTAAAAATTACAGGAATGTATTCTTATGATATGTATGTCCAGCTCCTAGAGGAAATGATTGGGGACGTAATAAAGCCTTCTCACACACCTCCATTAGAAGTTTTCCTACAACATTATCAATTTGTTGCATCAGCTGAGATTGCAACGGTTTATAATATGACGTTACAAGAGGTGGATAAAGAGCTTAAAAAATTAGTTCTATCTCAAACAGTTGAAAAAGTTCAAGCAAAGTACGGAACATTTTGGAGATATCTCAGCGCGAAGTAAGGGAATGACTTGAGTCATTCCTTTTTTTGATCTTATAGAGAATGACAGGAAATGATAGCATTTTGGAGGGATTTTTCTTGGCAATGGTCGATAAATTCCATGCAATGGAGGATACGCTATATTCACATGATGTATGATCATCTTTCAAAACAATAAACACAAAGTAAAAAGACCCTGTACAACGTACAGGGTCTTTTTTATATGTCTTAACGACAACAAAGGGGATGGGAGAAATTTTTCACGGTCAAACAAAGGGGTAAATGTTTGTTTGTGATTAATTTCACATCTATAATATATCAAAATGTGTCGACATTTGACAAGTACGCTAGCTCCATTTCACAAAAAATTCACATTCAAAATGTTGGTAACAGCTGCTTTCCATTCTTAACCTGTCTCAAATTTCATGGATAAAAAAAGGCTGACGAGCATAACCATTAGTAACCACCACCTTAGAAAGGAGAAATCTATGAAGCGTAGATGGATTGTATTACTGACCTGCTTAACAATTGGAATGGTATTTGTTAATTTGTTAGGATTCATGAACCTTTTCCCTCTTTATATCACATCACCCTTATTATTTATTGCGATCTTTTTAACGCTTTATTTTATCAATCATCGAAAAACCTTTAGAGGATTTTAATAGTTTGGCAGCACTCTACTTATGAGATCGTCTTAAGCAGGAATTTAGTGGAACTTAACCTTTATTATTTAACCTGCTTAAGAAGGACATTATCACCTATTACTAGAAATCATTATATATAACGAAAAGAAGGTGATATTGGATGGAAATGAACTACATAAAGAAAATAGCTGCTGAAAAGGCTGTAGAAATTATTAAAGACGATATGGTAATCGGCCTAGGCTCAGGTTCAACGGTTTATTGGTTCTTAAAAAGTCTGGGGGAAGCTGTAGAGAAAGGGTTAAGAATAACAGGAATCCCTTCCTCTCGCCGTACAGAAGCTTGGGCCAAAGAATTCGGTATCCCACTAACAACTTTTTCAGAAGTACGACAATTAGATATTGCCGTTGACGGTGCAGATGAAGTAGATTCCAAATTAAATCTTATTAAAGGTGGCGGAGGGTCACTTTTAAGAGAGAAAATCGTTGATGCGGCAAGTAAAGAATTAATCATTATCGTCGATCATACAAAGATCGTAACGGAATTGGGGCGTTTTCCGCTTCCAGTAGAAGTTGTTCAATTTGGTTGGGAAGTGACTGCTCAGAAAATAGCTAAATTAGGCTGTACACCTGAATTAAGGATTAGAAATGGTGAGGTTTTTGTCTCAGATAACGGTAACTACATATTAGATTGTCAATTCGAATCGATCCCAACTCCACGTGAAGTACATCAACAATTGAAGCAAATAATCGGGGTCGTAGAAACAGGTCTCTTTATCGAAATGACAGATAAAGTAATTGTGTCACGAGAAAATAACGAAGTAACTTTGTTAGAAATATAATACATAAAGAGAGGTTAAAAACAACCTCTCCTTTTTATGTTGATGAATTAATTCTTTAATAGATCTTCACGTAAAGGGGTAAAAACAT
>DASQMK010000059.1:0-3077 GCA_035645575.1 Metabacillus sp. | reverse complement strand
CACGGGTCTTTACGTGAGATCAAGAGCTCATTTGGAAAGAAAAATCTCTATATTCATGGTGATTTTGATATGGGCTTCCTAGAAAAAATACCAGGGGTATTAAGAAGTAAGCAACTATCCGAAGGTGTGGAATTGCAAATTGAAAACGAAGAGGTAGCGAACGTTATTTTTCATGAGCTTCAACACAAAGGATTTGTCCGAAAGTTTGCGCTTGAGGAACCATCATTAAATGATATCTTCATTGAAAAAGTAGGTGCTTCATATGAATAAATTTTGGATCATGGTTGCTCATACTTATCTAAACAAACTTAAAACGAAATCATTTATTATTACAACATTACTGACAGCACTTATTCTCTATGGACTATCTAATATCACAACCATCATTGAGTGGTTTGATGATGGTGAACACACAAAAGTATTTGCCGTAATTGATGAGTCAGAAGGATATTATGACCTATTTGAAACAAATTTAGCTGCTTCAGGCTTTCCGCTTTCAGTTGAAAATTCAGACAAGAATGAGGAAGAGTTAGAGAATAGTGTGTTATCTGGAGAGTTAGATGGAATTATTGTTTTATCAAATGATGCTAATCAACTTCCAGAAGCTACAGTAAAAACGAGCTCTATAACTGATAGTCAGATTTTCACACAGGTGGAGCAAGTATTACAGCAAACAAAACTTGAAATAGGAAGAGAAAAGCTTGGGCTGCAAACAAATGAATTAGACCAATTGTTTACACCGGTAGAAGTTAAAAAAGTAGCTCTAGAGGATAATGCGAAGACAGAAGAAGAATTAAATCAAGCAAGAGGCTTAGTGTATGTTCTTCTATTTGTTATTTATTTCTCTGTTATCTTTTATGCAAGTATGATTGCGACAGAGGTCGCAACAGAAAAGTCTTCAAGAGTCATGGAGATTTTAATTTCCAGTGTATCACCGGTGAAGCAGATGTTTGCCAAACTGCTTGGGATAGGATTATTAAGTATCACACAGATGCTCTTTATTTTAATAGTCGGCTATGCTTCCATTCAGGCAAAAATGGATGATCTAACGTCAATGACTGGAGGAATGTTTGGTTTTTCAGATATTCCGATTTCAACATTTATTTATGCTGGTATTTACTTTTTATTAGGATATTTCCTTTTTGCTACACTTGCAGCATTCTTAGGGTCACTTGTCAGCCGAACGGAAGATGTTCAACAATTAATATCACCGATGATTTTCTTAATTGTTGGTGCCTTTATGATTGCGATGTTTGGATTAACGAATCCTGACACAACGTTCATTACTGTAAGTTCTTATATTCCGTTTTTTACACCAATGATTATGTTCCTTCGTGTGGGGATGCTAAGTATTCCGTTTTGGGAAATTGCTTTATCAATCGCTCTGCTTCTTGGAACGATCATCTTATTAGCAATTTTTGGAGCAAGGGTTTACAAAGGCGGCGTCCTGATTTATGGTAAATCTTCATCCTTTAAAGATTTTAAAAAAGCGCTAATGCTATCAAAAGATAAATAAGTAAGAAGAGAATGGCTTAAAGTTTATATTAAGCTATTCTCTTTTTATTTTCTATCGAACCAAGTTTTTTTCACAGAACGTGCATTCGTATTTTAGAGATGGTAAAATAAAGGGAAACAAAGAAAGCTAAGAAAGAGGTATATATGAGTTTTATTAAATTTATCCATGCTGCAGATCTTCATTTAGACAGTCCTTTTGTAGGGTTAACACATATGCCAGCAAAGCTTTTTGAAAGAGTGAGAGAGAGTACGTTTTTATCCTTTTCAAAAATGATTACGTGTGCAATTGAAGAAAAGGTGGATTTTGTATTACTATCTGGAGATCTGTATGATGAGGATGAGCGGAGCCTAAAAGCTCAAATAAGGTTAAAAAAAGAATTTGAACGTTTATCAAGGAATGATATTCAAGTGTATATCATTCATGGAAATCATGACCATATGGGTGGAAAATGGCTTGATCTCGAATGGCCGGAAAATGTCCATGTGTTTTCAAGTCATAAGGTTGAAATGAAGGAATACAAGAAGAAAGAAGCTTCGCTTGCTTATATATACGGTTATAGTTATCCTGAGCGTGCTGTTTATGAGAATATCACTTCACAATACATAAAAAAGGAAAATCCCCATGTTTTCCATATTGGCATGCTACATGGTTCAGCAGAGGGAAATAAGGATCATGACGCGTATTGTCCATTTAAAGTAAATGACTTATTAAGCAAAGACTTTGACTATTGGGCATTAGGACATATTCATAAACGGCAAGTACTTCACGAAGCACACCCTGTTATTGCCTATCCTGGGAATATCCAAGGCCGTCACCGAAAGGAATCAGGAAGAAAAGGCTGTTACTTAGTTGAAATGGAAGAGGGAGCAGTAAGAAGTACATTTGTGACAACAGATGAAGTAAGATGGAAAGAGATTGAAGTGTCGATCAATGGCCTCCAAAACATATCAGAGCTGATCCAAGCTTGTGAAAAAAACATTGAGGACATAAAAAAGGAAAACAAAGCTATATGTTTAACCATCTCTTTAGTCGATTCAGGTGAACTAACAAATGAGTTAAACTCTCATGAACTTGTCGGAGACCTTGTAGATGTTTTAAATGAACAACCAAATGATCAAGAAAATTTTGTGTGGGTTGTCAAAATTATCGATCGGACAATAAAGCCTCGAACTACCTCACAAAAGCTATTAACCTTTTACGAGGACTTGGAAAATACGATAAAAGAATACGATGAGTTTGATGAAGTGATAGAACCGCTGAAGAAAAATCCAATCTTCCGGAAGCATATTGGCGGTTTTACTTCTGAAGAGCAGAAACAGCTTCTCGAAAAAGCCGAGCAATTACTACATCGTGAATTGCTGCAACAACATGAACAAAAGTGAGGTGAATAGATTGAAAATTGAAGAACTACAAATCTATGGATATGGAAAATTTGAAAATCGGCATATTATCCTCGGTAAATCGAATTTTTCAGTGATTTACGGAGAAAACGAAGCCGGTAAATCAACGATTATGTCATTTATTCATAGTATCCTATTTGGCTTTCCGTCAAAGCAACAAT
>DASQMK010000058.1:0-2103 GCA_035645575.1 Metabacillus sp. | reverse complement strand
AATGCTTGACTGAATTTTGTGTATAATATCTCTTTAGCATCTTCTGTAAAGTAAATTAAAACATTACGACAAACGATTAAATCAAAATTAGAATCAAAAGGATCTGATAATAGGTTTTGTTTTTTAAATTGGACTGTTTTCTTGATGTCTTCACTAACAACATAATTAGTGCCTTCTTTTTTGAAATATTTCTTCTTCATATCTTCAGGTACTTCATTTAGGGAACGCTCAGGATAAATACCTAGCTTTGCTCGAGCAATAACATTTTCATCAATATCAGTTGCTAGAACTTTTACTTTTGAGATGGGCATGAACTTTGATAATATCATAGCAATGGTATAAGGCTCCTCACCCGTTGAACAGGCAGCACTCCAAACCTTTACATTACCGTTTTTTTCAATAAGGGACGGCAGAATTTTCCCCTCAAGAACTTGCCATCTTTTATAGTTTCGATAAAACTCCGATACGTTAATCGTCATACGATCTAAGAATTCATAATATAATTCACTATTTCTAGAAATCCCCTCAAAAAAATCATTAAAACTTGTGAATCCTCTCTTTTCATAAAGTGATTGTAGTCTTCTTTTCATTTGGGCTTCTTTATAAAGTGAAAGGTCAATTCCCGATTTTCTTTTGATATTCTTTATGAATAATTCATAATCTTGGTCAATCATTGCCTACTCTCCTAAAACTTGTACAAAAATAATAATTTAATAATACAATATAGTATAGCTCAAATTTGTTTGAATTTGCTCAATTTTTAAAGAAAAAGGGCGAAACTTGTTATAAAAAGAAAATGGGATTCGAATTTTCTCATTCGAACCCCATTTTTTATACTATCAGAAAGTATAGAATTTTTATGGATGATATTATAAGAAAAACTAAGGCTTTCGCCATTAGGTATTGGCGATAAGCGAAGTTTTTCTAATCCTATTTGTTAGTAAATCCAACTATTTAATGCTTTATCATAACTAACAAGTTCATTTTCATTAAAGAATAAACTTATTTCTCTATCAGCACTTTCATTTGAATCTGATCCATGAATGATATTTTTGCTTACATACATGCAGTAATCACCGCGTATGGTTCCTGGCTCTGCATCCTTAGGATTGGTTTTCCCCATCATTATACGAGTTAATTCCACAACATTTTCACCTTCCCAGACCATAGCAAAAACCGGTCCAGATGTGATAAATTGTACTAAATTATCATAAAATGGTTTACCTTTATGTTCTCCATAGTGCTGTTCTGCTAGCTCAACAGGAATAGTCATCAACTTTGCTCCAACTAATTGTAAGCCCTTTCTCTCGAATCGGTTTACAATCTCCCCAATTAGTTGGCGTTGTACCCCATCAGGCTTTACCATTAAAAATGTTTTTTCCATAATATATTCTCCACCCCATAGAAAATTATGTATAGGCTTTCATACCCAAAAAAATAATATCATGTAAGGTACGAGATTGCAATGATAGGGTGGAGATATTGACCAAAAATTTAAAATTTTCTTTTTCCAATATACTTCGCAATGCTATATAAAGTAGACCTTGCGCGATTTTTTGGAAGCTCTTCTAAAATATGAAAGGCTTTCTGGAGGTAACGATCACTAATTTGAGCGGATTTTTCTATGACTCCAGAAGATAAAATCATTTCTAGTACTGGTTTAATATCATTTGGAGTCATATCTATTGATATTTTTTCTATTTCCTTTTTCATCAATGGTTCTTCTAGTGCAAATAACACAGGTAATGTTATATTACCTTGTAAAAGATCACTTCCAACAGGCTTTCCGAGTTCCTCAGCTGTAGAGGTAAAATCTAAAATGTCGTCTGTAATTTGAAATGACATGCCAACATAATACCCAAACCAAAATAATTTACGATGTATCACCTCTGATGCACCTGAGGAAATGGCACCTAATTGACAGCTAACCGCAATTAAAAGGGCTGTTTTACGTTTAATCCGTCTTAAATATGTGCGAAGTGACTGATCAAAACGATACTTGTCTTTTATTTGTTCAATTTCACCTAAGCAAACATCAACAATCGCCTTTGATAGGATTTTATGTGCTTCAGTATTATCGATATTTGTCATCACTTCTAATGA
>DASQMK010000057.1:0-20455 GCA_035645575.1 Metabacillus sp. | reverse complement strand
TTTTTAAAAAGATTGGACGTGTAAGCCTTTTCCCTCTTGCCACTCTGCATAGAGAACTTCCTCAGCACGAAAAATATTTTGTTGATTTAATTGCTCATCAAGCCATGTGTAGTTGAAACCAGCATCCATTAAGTTTTCTTTTAATACTTTGCCATCACTAATGAGTGTGATCGGAATATATACTTTTTCTTGATTAACTTGAAGATCTGATTTTGTAGGGTTTTCATATTCTGCTTTTTTAAGAACGCTAACGGTACCGTCGGTTTCCAGAACAGCATATTCAAGCTCACGAATAGAAAAAACACCCTTTGATCGAATTAAATGTTGCAACTGATTGATGTCGAGCTTACACTTTTTTAAATTTTCTCTTAATATTTGGCCTTCTCTTATAATAATAGTTGGACTTCCTTCAAGAAAGCCCCTAGTTTTGCTGAATTTTTGTGTAATGATTTCTAATGTGAAAATTAAAATTCCCCAAACCCCGACAGCATAAATAATTTCACTTATGCCAATTTGATCATCAAAAACTGCATTCCCAACTAATTCCCCTAAAACAAGAGCCGAAATAAAGTCAAAGGTAGTGATTTGTGTGATTTGTGTTTTGCCTAATATTCTTGTGATGGCAAAAAGAGCAATAAATCCAAAGAACAGTTCAATCGTTATTTGTCCAAAATGCATGTCCAATCCCTCCGTCACACAAGTCCATATATAGTATGTTTAGCGACATCATGTTTTTTATACTATAAGAATTAGGAGAAAAATAAATGTAATAAAAAGGGAAGGTTAGCAAAGAATAATTAAAAAATCTCCATCTAGTAAGGAGGTACCAAAGTGTCGGGAAGGTACAATACACTGACCTTTACTGAGATCACAGCTCTTTGGACGACTTATTTGAATGAGAGTATGTTGAAGTCCATGTTAACACATATGCTTTCGCACGTAGACGATCAAGAAATAAAAGCAGAAGTCCAGCAATCCTATCAAATGGCAAAAACTAATATCGATTTTTTAGTTGAATTTTTTCAGAAGCATGGTTTTGCGAAATTAATAGGATTTTCAGATGAAGATGTTTACACAATACACCAAAACTATATTCAGACACCTTTACCTTAATCTATATAAACCACATGTCAAAGGTTGCTATGCTTGGATATTCAGGGTTTTTAGCAATGTGTGTGCGAGAAGATATTAGACTTTTCTTTACAAAATGTTTACAAGGAATGGTAAATTTATATAATTCTACTTTAGAAATAGCAATGTCTAAAGGCTTTTTTGTACAAGCACCATACATAGAAGTACCTGAGGACAATGATTTTGTAGATTCAAAAAAATATCTTCGGGGATTAAATCCTTTTTCGGAAAAAAGACCATTAAATGCGGTTGAAATTTCTCATCTGTATATGAATATTCAAACCAATTCTATAGGCAATAAATTATGTCTGAGCTTTGGGCAGACATCTCAAAACAAGGAAATTCAACAGTATATGTTAAAGGGAAGTGAAATTTCAAAAAAACATGTAAAGATCTTTACAGACAAATTAGCAGAAAGTGATATAATCGCCCCGGGTTCTCCTGACGTTTGTGTAACTGAGTCAACGTCACAAACATACTCAGATAAATTAATGATGTTTCAAATATCGTTACTTAGTTCTGCAGGTACGGGAAACTATTCTACGGCTGCTGGAGCAAGTCAAC
Organism: Metabacillus sp.; assembly: GCA_035645575.1. GTDB lineage: Bacteria > Bacillota > Bacilli > Bacillales > Bacillaceae > Metabacillus. The sequence continues at coordinate 18,760 of DASQMK010000057.1, read as the reverse complement.
GAGCGGATTTAGTAGTTGATTATGAGCGGTTATCTATAGAAATTGCTGAATATGCAAAAAGCGGGGCAGATATCATGATTAAACATAATTGGCTTGAGCAGCCGCCAGGATTAAAGGATCGAAAAAAGTTTGTAATGAAGAAAAGCTAACCATACATAGGTTAGCTTTTTTCTATATAGTAAATTATAAATTTCTTGAATTATGGATAGCACTTCGACATCCAGCTCCGAAGCACAGGACGTGCAAGTGCATTCGTTGCGACAAGGATGTCAAGTTTGTAACTGCCTGAGGGTCTAAGCTAATTTAGAATTGAAGGCAAAAAACGCCTTCTATTCTAAAGCGTCTTATTGCCCGAGGCTGTTCAAGGCGCTTGCGCTTTCCTTAATCATCGTAACATGAGGAATACCTGCATCCATAAATTCTTCTGATACAACCTCATAGCCCAATTTTTCATAGAAGGGAATTGCGTGTGTTTGCGCATTTAGCTTTAGCCTGCGAACGGCTTGTTGAGTTGCAAGTTCTTCTAATTTTTCAACAATTATTCGACCTGCACCATTTTTACGGCTTGTTGATAGAACACAAATTCTCTCAAGCTTTCCTATGCCATCGACTATTCGTACCCGCCCGGCACCAACAGGCTTCTGCCTGTCATCATATAAAACGACATGTTCGGCTTCATCCTCAAATTGATCAATTTCTTCTTCTGCTGGAACTTGTTGTTCATCTACAAAAACAGTATTCCTCACGAAAAATGCATCTTCTAGTTGTTCTTTTGTTGTCACATGTTGTATGTTCAATTATTCGTTTTCCTTTCCTAATAAAAATGTTTCATGGACAGTCCAGGAGCCGTTTTCTAATTGATATAATAGGTGAAAACGATCAATGACTTCTTCATGATGAATTTCAAGCATTTTAAGACTACCTAGTACATCAGAATGCTCATCATCTGATAAGTTTTGTCCGATTGTAATATGCGGTACAAATGCATATTCGGGTTGACCAGCAAGTGATCCTGTATGTAGCTTTTTATGAAGGACTTTAAGCTCGTCCGTTGGTTCCACCTTAAAATAAATTACGTTATTTACTGGTGAAAATGAGCTTACCTTTTTAATCGATATGTGCAATGGCTCTGTTGCTTCTGCTATCTTGCGTAACTCTTTAGCAACGACTTCTATTTCATTGTCTTCTGCCTCAAATGCTGTTTTTAATGTTAAATGCGGCGGCACTAAAGCATAGTGAGTGTCATATCTTTTGCGATAAGAATTAGCTAGATCCTGTAGCTTTTTTGATGGAAAAAGGGCAATTCCGTATTTCATGTCATTCCCTCCAAACGAATCATTTTAATTTTAGTATATCAAATTTTTAAAAATAAACATATGTACGCTGTGTTCTTCCTGAAATTACTCAAATATGTGCTTGAAAATAGGTGTTAATGAAGGTTGCCAATACTTCCACGTATGATCGCCATTAAATTCTTGATATGTATAAGAGAATCCTTTCTTTTCTATTACCTTTGCAAGCTGGCGGTTAGGTGTTACAAAATCAACGATCTCTCCGTCAGTCGTTTTTACGGCTGTTTCTTTTTTACCTATTTGATGATAAATAATCGGGCGAGTAGTTGAAGTGAAATTTTTTACCATGTTAATTACTTCATCATTTACATACGGTGATTGTAGAATAAGCTTACCAAAGATATTTGGATACGTTAACCCTGTTAGCAACGATACTGTTGCACCTAAAGAATCGCCGATAAGAGCACGGCCATAGCCGATTTGGTAGGTTGGAAATTCTTGATCCAAATATGGAACAAGCTCATGTGCGAGAAAGCGTATGTATTGTTTAACCTTTACACCATTTGGATGATATTTATCTCTTCGATCATCTACATTGTTGTATGGTATTCCAACAACAATAACACCCTCAATTTCTTCTTCTTTCATGAGTGCTTCGATTTGTCTACCGACACGACCAAGCTTGAAATAATCCTGGCCGTCTTGTGCGATTAATAAACTATACTTATATAAGGGAGAAAAGTTTTCAGGAAGATAAATAAGTAATGTCATATCTTCCTCTAGCGAAGCTGAATAAAAGGAGCGCTCCTTTATGATACCTGTTTGTTTACTCATGATTCTCCTCCTTGATGCATGATCTAAACATCTAAGTTTGAAACCCCTTACTATTTTAACACGATGACAGGGATTCATCCTTAAAAATGCACGTAGTAGCAGGGAAAAAAGGTTTAAAAAATTAGGACAAGGGAATGTATCTAGTGAACCTATTAAATAAAAAGTGAGAGGAGAATCACAAATGAAAAAACAAACTTTTTCAAAAAGGAAAGTGGTTTTATCCGGTGTTGCACTATCAACAATAGGTGTTACTTCATATTTATTGAAGGATGAAAAGCGAAAAGAAAAGATGAACTATGGGATACAACGAATAAAAAATAAAGCAAAAATACTCTTCTCTGAGAAGGAAGCAGTCATGGAAAAAGCCGGACATCCGGATCCATATGATATAGGAGACAATACTATGGTTGCTGAAGGTTCTATGTATTCTGTGAATTATTTTAATAAGAAATCAAAGTAGAGAAAAGCCGACAATATGTCGGTTTTTTTTTGCGTGCATCAATTAAAGTTACTATTAAAATTGATTAAACTAGTCAAACTATTACAATAATTGTATTGCATTCTATACTTGAATCATGTAAAGTAGTAAAAAAAAGTAAACCTAAAAATTTCATATATTTCTTATCAAGAGAGGCAGAGGGACTGGCCCTATGAAGCCTCAGCAACCGGTTCATAACGAATGAAGATCTGGCAATTGATATTTACTTTCATAGAAGATACCTAAAGTTGGTTTTTAAAAGCACCGACAGATGATGGAAAATGAAGCGAACAAAGCGGTTTTGTTTGTTCGAAGCATTTTCCATCATCTGTCGCAGGCTTGCATCGCAAGCCGCAAGCACTTGTGTGCTTTTAAAAAGCCCACTTATACAATTTATGTAGCTTCTAGTTTAGAGTAAATATTAAGTTCACAAATTCTTATTAAAGATCTTCCACGAGTGCCAAGGTGCTAAATCCAGCAAGCCACACCAGCTTTATGCTTGAGAGATAAGAAGAAGCGAACTTAAATAACAGCAAAGTCTTCTTCTTAACGGGGAAGACTTTTTATTTTGACTCAGAACGCTTTCTCTCATGTCCATAATCAATAATTCAAACTTTAGGAGTGACAAACATGAGCAAACGAATCGAAACAAAATTAGCGCAAATTGGAAATCGTAGTGAAAATGTAACAGGTACTGTTAATCCACCAGTTTATTTTTCTACAGCTTACCGTCATGCTGGAATTGGAGAATCAACTGGGTTTGACTATATACGTACAGGAAATCCGACTCGATTACTTGTAGAGCAAGCAATTGCTGATTTAGAGCATGGAGATCGAGGATTCGCTTTTAGTTCAGGAATGGCAGCCATTCAAACGATTATGGCTTTATTCCAAAGCGGTGACGAATTAATCGTATCTTCTGATTTATACGGGGGAACATACCGTTTGTTTGAAAGAGAGTGGAGAAAGTACGGATTATCTTTCCAGTATGATGAATTCACAAATCCTGCAGAAACAGAAAAGCTTATAAATGAGAAGACAAAAGCTTTATTCATTGAAACACCAACAAATCCATTAATGCAGGAAGCAGATATTAAGGAATTAGTAGCTATTGCCAAAAAACATGAAATTTTAGTTATTGTTGATAACACATTCTACACTCCAGTGCTTCAAACTCCTATTTTAGATGGCGCTGATATTGTTATTCATAGTGCGACAAAATATTTAGGCGGACATAACGACGTTCTTGCTGGCTTAGTTGTGACAAAAGGGCAGGAATTAAGTGATGAGTTTTTCCAGCATCAAAATGCAATCGGAGCAGTTTTATCACCATTTGATTCATGGTTATTAATGAGAGGGATGAAAACATTATCACTTCGTATGAGACAGCATCAGCAAAATGCCGGTCAGGTTGCACAGTTTTTAGAGGAGCATCCTGATGTCCTTGATGTACTGTATCCAGGAAAAGGTGGCATGCTTTCATTCCGTTTACAAGATGAAACATGGGTAAATCCTTTCCTGAAAAACTTGAAAACTATTACGTTTGCAGAAAGCTTAGGTGGTATTGAAAGCTTCATTACGTATCCAGCTACTCAAACTCATATGGACATCCCAGAGGACATTCGAATTGCAAATGGTGTCTGTAACAGGTTGTTGCGTTTTTCAGTAGGTGTTGAGCATGCAGAGGATATTATTGAGGACTTAGCACAAGCATTTAAGGCAATGAAGGGAGCGGTAACAGTTGAGCAATCATGATTGGTCATTTCAAACAAAATTACTTCATAATGAATCAAAGGTGGATCACAGCACAGGATCGGTAAGTGTGCCGATCCACCATTCCTCAACCTTTCACCAATTTGATATTGATGAATTTGGAAAGTATGATTATGCACGATCAGGAAACCCGACACGGGAAGCATTAGAGCAGGCTATTGCAGAACTAGAAGGTGGATCAAGAGGCTTAGCGTTCTCTTCAGGAATGGCTGCTATTTCTACCGCATTCTTATTATTATCACAAGGTGATCATGTATTAGTGACAGAGGATGTGTATGGGGGAACATTTCGTATTATTACAGATGTTTTAACTCGTTTTGGTATTGAACATACGTTTGTAGATATGACAGATCTTCATCAGGTGGCATCTGAGATCAGACCAAACACGAAGGTTATCTATATGGAAACACCTTCAAATCCATTGCTAAAGGTAACAGATATTCAAGGGATTGTTAATTTAGCAAAAGCAAATGATTGCTTAACCTTTTTGGATAACACGTTTTTAACACCAGAGCTTCAAAGGCCATTGGAGCTAGGTGTAGATGTTGTGCTTCACAGTGCAACGAAATTTCTTGCAGGTCATAGTGATGTCCTAGCAGGTCTTGCTGTAGTTAAGGACCCGGAATTGGGAGATCGTTTATATAAATTGCAAAATGCATTTGGAGCAGTACTTGGCGTACAAGATGCGTGGTTAGTCCTTAGGGGCTTAAAAACACTACATGTTCGCCTGCAGCAATCACAAACTTCAGCTTTGAAGATCGCTGAGTTTTTATCAGAGCACCCAAAAGTAGAAGAGGTGTATTACCCAGGATTAAGCTTCCATCCAGGACATGATACACAGAGATATCAAGCAGACGGACCAGGAGCAGTATTATCATTTAAATTAGCAGATGGGGATGCTGTAAGAACTTTAGTTGAGAATGTTCAGCTCCCAGTTTTTGCGGTAAGCCTAGGTGCGGTTGAATCGATCCTTTCTTATCCAGCGAAAATGTCACATGCAGCAATGCCGCCAGCAGAACGAGAAAAACGAGGTATCTCTGACGGGCTGTTAAGATTAAGTGTAGGATTAGAAAAAGTGGAAGATTTGATTAAGGATTTTGAAGCAGCACTGGAGAAGGTTCCAGCTGTAAAGAAAAGTGAAAATGTGAATGCATAAGGGAATAGAGCTGACTCTTTTAGAGTTAATTCTATTTGGTGGATTGGCATTGAAGGAAAGAGCTAACTAAGTTAGCTCTTTCTTTTCTATTTTGTATTTATATATTTAAGGATTTTGTTAGAGGGAAGAGGTTTACTATAATAACATCCTTGATAATCGTTACAACCCTTATAGTAATGTATTAGGAATAAGATACTATATTGAATTATGAGAATAAGCCCTCTTTCAATGTGGGGTAAATAGGAAAAACTACTGAGATTCGTATGCATGTACAGCGTAATTCCATCATATATAAAAGAGAGCTTGCGCTTTAACTCAATTTTATAAAAGGGGGAACAGAGATGAAAAAAATGCGCTATAGCTTGTTGTTTATCTTCGTCCTTTCGTTCATGATGGTCCTTGCTGCTTGTAGCGGCGGAACTGATTCTGGGAATGCAAATGAGGAAGAAGGCACGACAGAAACCGAAAACAACAATTCAGGTGAAAAGCAAGATTTAAGTCTATTAACAGGCGGTACAGGAGGAACATACTATCCCCTCGGAGGCCAAATTGGGAAAATCATCACAGACAACACAAATGCCAACATTACACCACAAACATCAGGTGCATCAGCTGAGAACATGGAAACCTTAAGAGCGGGAGAAGCGGAAATCGCCTTTTCACAAACAGATATTGCGGCATACGCAATTGATGGACTAGAAATGTTTGAAGGAAATGCCATTGACAATATTCAGGCAATCGGATCCTTGTATCCGGAAACAGTGCAGCTTGTCACAACGAAAGATAGCGGTATTACTTCAGTAGAAGACTTAAAAGGCAAAGCTGTATCAGTGGGGGCACCTGGATCCGGAGCTTATATTAATGCGATGCAAGTATTAGAGGTTCATGGTTTAACAGATAAAGATATCAAACCGCAAAATCTATCATTTGATGAATCAACAGATGGTATTCAAGCAGGGACAATTGATGCAGCATTTATTACAGCTGGAACTCCAACAGGAGCAGTAGAAGCATTGTCAGCTCAAAATGATATCGTTATTGTCCCGCTAGAAGAAGACAAAATCCAAGCGTTAATAGATCAGTATCCATACTATGCGAAAGATACCGTTGCGGCAGGAACATATAATATTGAAGCAGATGTAAATACTGTAGCAGTAAAAGCGATGTTAGTGGTCACTGACGAATTAGATGAGGAACTAGTTTATGAGATGACAAAATCCTTATTTGAAAACACAGACAAAATTACACATGCTAAGGGCGAATTTATCACACCTGAAACAGCTCTTGAAGGACTAGGAAACTTGGAACTACATCCAGGTGCAGCCAAATATTTTGAAGAAAAAGGCATTCAATAGAAACAGAAGTTTTTAAATTTGAAGAAAGAATGATGAGAATCGTGTCAAAATGGAAGAGGTTTGTCATATCTCCACTCCCATTTTGACATGATTCAAATATTTTCTGGGAAATAAGTCGAACAGTGATAGTGAAGAGAGAAGAGGTATTGACTTTAAGTGATTAACTGAATATAATAGAATATGTAGCTTTAATTGTTACATAAAATCATATATTGATCCGATAGTTCAGTGGGAGAACACTACCTTGACAGGGTAGGGGTCGGGGGTTCGAATCCCTCTCGGATCATCAAATTAGAAAGCTCCAATCCCTTGGTAGATAAGGGATTGGAGCTTTTCTCGTTTTTTGTGCATAAACTGCATCTAATCATCTGGAAAAGAAAATTGCACATTTATATGATCTGATTAGTAACACATAGGTGAAAATAGTAAATTAGAGGTATTTAGTTGAGATGTCTTGACAGGGGAGAGGGTGAGGGTTCGAATCCCTTTCGGATCATCAGATGTGAGCTTCAGTTCTGTTAAGGGATTGGGGCCTTTTTGTTGTTTGTATAAAAATGTTCCTGAGTATTCTAAAATATTTAGATTTCTATTAGTTTCAAAAAATATCTATAGATTTTCACTTAATATTTCTGCTCTAACGATAATTGTTATTAATACGTTTAGAGGGATGAAAACATCGGATTCTAAACATATCTCTTTCTTCACAATAGTCCAGATCGTGAAGTAACTCTTATATTGTATAGTAGACTAAATACTGCGCAATGAATATCTTCATTTTTAGGTGACTTTGTTAAGGGATGTACTTAAGTTCTAATGAGGGGATAGTTCTATAAAAAGAAATACAAAACTGGGTATCTTACTAAGATTTTTAATAGAGGAGGATTAACAGGAGAGAAACCGTATCATTCAATTAAAAACCGGAAGGAATTGCAGGTTAGAAAAAATTAAACGACCAGATTTTATGTCATGCGTCACTTTGTAATTAACTATTTAGCAACTTTAATGCTTCTCGATTGAAAGCAGGAAGATAGGTGTACGATATGTCTTTACGGATAGAAATAAAGCCAGTAACATTAATCCCTTTTAATAAATCTGTATCAATTAGAAATTGCGGACCATGACAAATTACAAAAACAGGTTTTTTTGCTTCAATAAACGAGCGTGCGAATGCAGCATTTCGCTCATCAATTCGAATTATGAATAACCACCAAGTACAAATAGTGCATCATATGATTCCGGTGTAACTTACCTATTTCTTTATCGATAGTAAAGGTCTCTCCGTGATTGGCCGTATATTTTTTTTATATCATTCACTAACATTTTACGTATTTCATAAAAAGATTTCTAAATGATAAGATGAATTCAGAAAGCGTTTTCAGATAATTGTAGAAACATCTATTTTGGTGTACGCAGGAAGGTGAGGAGGGAAATAAAAATATTTATTAAGTGAAACTATGTATAAGATGGATGAGGTATCACATTTCGGTTAATAAGGGGGAAGCGTTATGTTAGGGATGGAGGATTTAACAATTACTCTTGCTTGGTTCGGGTCTTTATTATCCATGATCGGATGTGTTATTTATGGCATCATTATGTGGAATCGTGGAGATGAGGAGGAGGAATCTAAATGAACTTTGCTATTTTAATTCCTATTGTCATCTTTTATCTTGCGATCATGTCATGGCTAGCCTATTATGGTTACAAGACAACTAGGTCTAGTGAAGATTACTTAGTTGGGGGAAGAAATACGAATGCCATAATCATGGCTCTATCTTATGGAGCAACGTTTACGAGTACCTCTGCCTTAATTGGTTTCGGTGGCTATTCCGCAATGAATGGCTTTGGACTTCTTTGGCTGGCATTCTTGAACATATTCGTTGGAGCATTTGTAGCTTTTGCTTTATTTGGAAAGCGAATCAGAAAAATGTCGGTTAATCTAGAGGCTTATACGTTTTCTGAATTATTAGGGAAGCATTATCAATCCAAATTTATCACGATTATATCAGGTGTTTTTATCTTTATTTTTATGCCAGCATACACGAGTGTGGTATTAATTGGAGGAGGAAGATTTTTAGAACAAACTCTTTCAATTAATTATAATATTGGACTACTAATTCTGGCAGTTATTGTTGGGATTTATGTAATCGGTGGTGGAATTAAAGCGGTTTTATATACTGATGCATTCGCAGCTGCCATCATGCTTATTGGTATGGCCATCTTTTTATTTATGAGTTATCATGCAGTTGGTGGTATTGTGGATGCACATACTACATTAACTTCAATGAAAAACCTGGTGCCAGACGCACTCGTTGAGCAAGGACACCGTGGGTGGACATCAATGCCAGAAGCAGGATCACCAATGTGGTGGACACTTGTTAGTACAATCATTATGGGGGTCGGAATCGGGGTGTTAGCTCAACCACAGCTAACGATGAGATTTATGACAGTTAAAAATAATAAGGCTTTGAATCGTTCTGTTTTAGTTGGCGGACTGTTTATGTTTTTTATGACTGGTGCAGCCTATATGATCGGGCCGATTAGTAATGTGTACTTCCATAAAAATAATGGGGATATTGCAATTAATTTAGCGAATGGAAACCCAGACCTTATTATTCCAATGTTTATTGGTGAGATTATGCCGGAATGGTTCGTTTATTTATTTACTTTAACACTTGTTTCAGCTGTTATTTCAACAATAAGTTCACTCATTCATCTTCAAGGGTCAGCATTTGGTCAGGATATTCTAAGTAATCTGGGAGTTAAATCTGTTTTAGGAATAGATGGGTCACGTATTGGAGTTTTAATCGGTCTTGCAGGTGCTGTGATTCTATCATATATCTTACCAAGCGGAATTATTGCCCAAGCTACAGCATTTTGGTTTGGGATATGTGCAGCTGGATTTTTACCTACGATGATTGGTGCATTTTATTGGAAACATGCAACAAAGCAAGGAGCAATTGCGAGTATTCTTGTAGGATTTTCAGTTAGTGTTATTGGCTTTTTATTCTTACACGCAAAAGAAGCTACTGCAATCGGCTTGTCAAAAGCTATTTTTGGTAAAGACACACTATTTGCATTTCCATTAACACATATCGATCCATTATTTTACTCGCTACCATTATCAACCATTGTGTTTGTTATAGTAAGTTTGTTAAGTAAATCAAAGGATCAGACAGTAATAGTAAATAAAACAAATGAAATGTTTAATTAGCCTTAACAAAGAAGCTACCATAAATTTGGTAGCTTCTTTGTTATACATTCGATTGTCGGAATGAGGCTACCTATATGACATGACTTTGACTACGGTATTTGGCTGGACTTACCCCCACATTCTTTTTAAAAGCTCTACTAAGCTGACTTTGCCCCTCAAAACCAACTTGTTCTGATATTTCTCTAATTTGTAATTTTGTTGTTAGTAATAACTCTCTAGCTTTTTGAAGTCGAACTTGCCTAACATATCCCATTGGAGACAAACCAAGATGACTTCTAAATAAAAGACTAAGATGACTCTCACTTAAAAATACTTCCTTTGCAAGTGACTTTAATGAAAGATTTTTAGATATATTGTCTCTTATAAAGGTAAAAAGTATCTGTAACCTTGGATCATACGTAAACGATACATCGTGAGAGACTGGAAGAAGTAGTTCTAATAACTCTGAATACCATTCCATCGTTAATTTATTAAATTTAATTACGTCAATTGAGTGTTGTAGATTCATTTTTTCGTTGTAATCCTCGGACCGATTGTTCAAGCTAATCCAATGTGTATTCATTTTTTTCCATAGGTTAATTAGTTTTCCAAAGGATGTTGAGTTTTCTTCGTTAGAACTTAAAACGACTGGGAAATGGTGGAGTGAGAAAAAGTTGTATGGTCCCTGTCTATGTTCAATGGCAATATCTAAATGATGTAGATTGTTAAACTGGGTGTTTCTCAATACTTTGAAGGGCTTTTGTGATGGAAATATCACTAAATCTCCTTTCTTTACATCGTATTGAATATCATTAACTTCAATCGTTTTTTCTCCTGAAAGAACGAACCAAAACACGGTGTAAGGTCGATCGACTCTTTCAACTTCCCAATCTACAGGTCTTATTGTTTCAGTATTTCGGTACACACGAAAGTAAAACTGCTGTTGGATATCGCTATGAATTTCCATCCTTGCACAACTCCAATCTAAAATTATTATATTTAAAAGTAAAGGATAGTTATTTTGGTCAAATTAGTAGGAAGTTATGTAATGTGAGGTTGTTAGTTAGAATGTTATAATTTCAATAAATAAAGGCTATTGTAGACCATTTGCTAACTTATACATAATTGGTTATGTATAAATTTTACCTAAAAATGTTTACGCTTACAACCGAAGGGGAGGAGTAATAATGATTAAATATACAATTGTTGACCAAGAAACATGCATTGCATGTGGTGCATGTGGAGCTACAGCACCTGATATTTTTGATTATAACGACGAGGGAGTTGCCTTTGTTTTATTGGACGGAAATAAAGGTTGTACTAAAATAGAGGGTGATTTAATAGATGATTTGGAGGATGCCTTCGATGGGTGCCCAACTGAGTCTATAAAGATATCTTCTGAACCATTTTTATTGATAGATTAAAAGAGTTAATAGAAATAATAGACTTTCTACAAGGGAGATGAACTTAGATGTTTTATAGTGAATTACTAGAAGCAAAAGAAAAGCTTCAAGAAGGTTACTTTCCACAATGGTTAGTTACGGATCCTGATATTTATAAACTTGAACAAGAGAAAGTGTTTGGAACAACGTGGCAGTTCCTTGGTCATGAATCTGAATTAAAAGAAGCTGGTAGTTATGTGACAAGATTGATGGCTGATGATCCTATCCTTCTTATGAAAAATAAAGAAGGTGAAATTAAAGCATTCCTAAATTCTTGCTCTCATCGTGGAACAAGATTATGTACCGAAGATTTCGGCAAAAGGAAAACGCATACATGTCCTTATCATGGTTGGAGCTATAATCTTGATGGTGAATTAATCGGTATCGTGGCTGGTAATCAAGTTTATGGAGAGAAGATGGATAAAAGTGAATGGGGACTTCGGCCAATACCAAGAGTAGAAAGTTATCAAGGAATGATTTTTGGAAATTTAGATGCTGATGCCGTGTCTTTAGAGGATTATTTAGGAGACATGAAATGGTATTTTGATATTATGCTAGGTAGAAGTGATGGGGGAATGGAGGTAAGAGGAGTGCCTCAGCGTTGGATTTCCAAAGCAAATTGGAAGATGACAAGCGAAAATTTTGCTGCTGACCCCTATCATGTCCAGACCACCCATAGATCAGCAGTTGAAATGAAGCTTACCCCAAAAAATCCGTTATATGCTTCATATGGCCATCAGGTTGTATTAGAAAACGGACATGGAATAAATGTTATTACTTCAGAAACAGGAAGATCTGCAAAACGTTTTCAAGCAATGCCGGAAGAAATGTGGCCAATGTTTAAGAAAAATTTAAATAAAGATCAGCTTGAGGTGTTTTCAAAAGTAACGAATTTTGTAGGAGGTGTCTTTCCTAACCTTTCTTTTCTAAGCTCCCAAAGTGGAACAGAAGGAAACAGTTATAATCATCTTCAATTTAGGGTTTGGAGACCAATCAGTCCAGATAAAGTGGAAATTTGGGTATGGTATATGATTGATAAAGCTTTACCAGAAGAATATAAGGAGAAATCTTATAAAGGCTTTCTTGCAACGTTCGGTGCTGCAGGAACATTAGAACAAGATGATACGGAAAACTGGGCTCGAATTGTTGAGGCTAGCCAAGGAAGAATGGCTAGAGATCGTAAGTTGAGCTATAATAATGTCGCTAACTATTTAATGGGTTTCGATCATGTCGAGCCTGATGAAACATTTGAAGGGCCCGGAGTTGCTTATCCAACGTGTTATACCGATCATATTGCAAGAAGTATGCATAAATATTGGCTTGAACTTCTGATGACTGAACCAGGAGGTGATAGGTGATGAATGTAGAATTACAATACGAGCTTACACAGTTTCTTTATAAAGAAGCACATCTTCTCGATCACCGTCGCTACAGGGAATGGTTGGAGTTACTTCATGAAGAAATAGAATATATCATGCCTATGCGAGTAACAGTTGATAATAAAATGGAGAGTAATATTTCGCGAGACATGACCTATTTTACAGATACGAAGAAAGATATAACGATGAAAGTAGAGCGGCTATATACAAAATCAGCATGGGTTGAAAATCCAGCTCCCCGTCAAAGGCATTTTGTCAGTAATGTCATGATTGAGGAGGGGGCCAACTTAGATGAATATAAGGTAAGAAGTTACTTTTTATTTAAGCGAAGCAGAAGTTCAGAGCAGACTACTGAGGAATTGTTTGGTGAGAGAGAAGATATTATTAAGAAGATTGATAGGGAATGGAAAATCCTGGCCCGAACAGTCTATCCTGATCAAGCAGTTTTAACAGTGATGAATTTGAGTATGTTTTTATAAAGGTATCTTGAAAGGTAAAATGCCCACTTATTTCATACGATAAAAAAGCAATCCGTTTGTAGGAATGCTTTTTTATTTTTGAGAAAAGAGAGCTTACTAATAAATCTAATAAGCTCTCAAAGATTATTTATTTCTAAATCTCTTATGAATATTATTTTGCTTATACGTTCCTGCTTCACTAAATTCAAAAAGTTCCATTGATAGAGCTAAATATCTTTTACTATACAATTCAGCAAAATGATCTTTTATAGCAGTGAAGATTTCATCACAAGTTTCATTTTTATCTTTTTCAGATCGACCTGCACCAATCTTTAAAGTAGCATGAATAAAAGCATCATCTTCTCTTCCATCTGCAATATAGTAGTCTTTTAATTCAATTGCTCGTGAACGTATTCCTCCTACTGGAAAAAGAGGGGCTTTTGAGATTAAAATATGATTTACTTTTTCTAGCAGCAAAGGAATATACGCCTCGTTTTTAATATTATCTGTATATTCAACAATAAAATGTGGCATCCTTAATCCTCCTTGAAGTTTTGGTCAGTCACTAATGATTGTGTTTACCAATCTACCAATTCCTTCAATTTCTGTAATAACTTTATCGCCTACTTTTGTGTTAATCAATCCTTCAGGAGTACCAGTAAGAATAATATCGTTTTTATTTAATGTCATAAAGCTGCTTAAATATTCAATGAGCATTGGAATATCAAAAATCATATCTTTTGTTGTACCTTCTTGAGTAACTTTTCCGTTCACATATGTGCGCAATGTAAGATTCATAGGATCAGGAATATCCTTTGCATCTACCAACCAAGGACCGATCGGTGTGCATGTGTCACGATTTTTAACTTTAAGATTTGGTCGATAGTAGTTTTCGAGATAATCTCTTATTGCATAGTCATTTGCGATGGTATATCCTGCTACGTAGTCATACGCATCTTCTTTCTTTATATTTTTACCTGTTTTTCCAATAACAACAGCCAGTTCACATTCATAATGCATATTCGTTGCGTCTGATGGACGTACTGTATGGGAACGATGTCCAACAAATGTATTAGGTCCCTTTAAAAAGACAAGTGGCTCTGTTGGTGCATTAAACGATAATTCTTTCGCATGGTCTGCATAATTTAGACCTAAAGCAAATACTGTCTGTGGTTCAACAGGTGGTAACCACACAACTTCATCTTCCTTTACGATACGACCATTTGGTAACTTTACGTTGCCTTCCGTTTCTAAAACAGAATGAATGGTTCCATTATAAGCGACGCGTGCTGTTTTCATCCTAATTCCCCCTCTAGTTTAACTGTGTTTTCTAAAGAGCCGAGACCTTCAATCTCAATTCGTATTTGATCGAGATATTGTGCTAGAGGTTGATTTTCAGGAACACCTACTAGAAGAGTGTCACCTTCATTAAAAGTCATAAACTGGGAAATTTCGGAGATTAGTTCAGCGACAGGACGGACTAGATTCGCAGTTGAATTTTGTTGGCGTAGTTCACCGTTTATAAAGACTTTAATGTCAAGATTATCTGGATTCGTTATTTCTTCTTTTTGTACAATCCAAGGGCCAATAGGACAAAATCCATCCCTTGCTCTTTGTTTTATAGCAGGTCTGAAATAACTTTCATGTGGAATACTGACATCGTTTACAATTGTGTATCCTAAAACATGATCCAATGCTCTTTGTTCACTAACCTTTGAAGTAACTTTACTAAAGACGATCCCTAACGCGGCTCCAATTTGAAGTTCTTGAGTATCTTTAGGTAGAGGGATCGATTTATTAGAACAATTTAAAGTATTTACAGGTTTAATATATAACACAGGAGCTACTGGTGGATTCTTATAAGGTGATTCATTCAACTGAGAACCTAGTTTCTCTAGTTCACCTTTATAATTTAATAGAGTTCCGTAAACTGTTCCGTTAATAGGAACATCTAGATTACAATTAGCCACACTTAGTGTTTCTTTTGAAAGGGTTAATGCTTTCTTGTCAGTATCTATGACAACTTCTTGCAATGTACGGGTTTCAGAAAACTTTACATAACCGTTCTTCATTTCATTCACTCCTATAAACTCTTTTTTTGAGAGGGTGTAAAAATGAAAGGGATTCAGAAAATTAAATATCATATATAAAATCATATATGATTTCTGGTTTGTTTTCAAACAATAATTCTTGAATTAAAAAATCCTAATGAAAAAGTCATTAGGATTCTTGTTGTTCTATAAATGTTTGAAGAGTATTTAGTTTATGTTGTCTTGCAAGGTTCTCAACTTTTATAAGGTTTTTATCACCTTGTAATATATCGATTAGTTGATCATGTTCCTCAATTGATTTTGGGGTTCTTTTTAAGGCGAAGGAACTTCTTGCTTTACGAACGGCATCAATACGATCCCATAGCTGCTCAATATTTTTTATTAAAAATTGATTAGGGCAATAAGAATAGATAAGAAAGTGAAACGCTCTATTCAAATCAACTATTTTTTCAAAATCAAATTGTGAAAGGGCCTCTTTCATTTCATGATTATAATCTTTTAGTGTTTCTAATGCTTCAGCTGTTAGGTAAGGTGTACTGATAGCAGTTGCATACCCTTCTAGAAGTGCAAGTACTTGCAAAGATTCTTTATAAATTTCATCATTAACCCCTTTAACCACTGCGCCGGTGTTGGGTGTGTATTCAATCAGTTCTTCTGATTCTAACTGATGGATTGCTTCACGAACCGGAATATGACTTGAGCCAACCTCCTTTGCGATTTGATCAATGATAATCCTTTGGCCTGGAACATAGACACCTTCTATAATTCGTTTACGTATTACTTCATAGGCAACTTGTCGTTTATTAAGCTTCTTATTCATATCAAAAATATAGAGCAATTTTCAACGATTGACAAATGAAAATTTTAAATTATGAGTTAAAAAGTGTTTGTGGACTTTAAAAAAGTATCTAAAAAATGCTTGGCACTTTTGGATAAATAACGATCCTTTAACCATATAACAGCCGATTCGGATATAATTTCTGCATCTTCTAGTTGAAATGTAATTGTATTAGATAAATAAATGGAATCTAAAGTTGATTGTGGGACAATGGTTGCACCAACTTCTGAATTGACAAGGGAGAGAATCATGGATGCATCAGGACATTCTAGGATGACATTTGGTGTAAACCCATGTCGTTTGCATTCATTAATGATGATTTCAAACTGACCTTGTCCATTTATACGATGTAATAATAATAACGGGAAGTCTTTTATCATGCTCATTTTTACTGTTGCTCGATCCCCAATACGTTCTTTCCAAGATTTTGGTATAACAAGTACATATGGTTCTTTTGGGAGAGATAGCATTGAAAATTCAACATCAGTACTCTCAATTGGTAATCGTGTTACAGCGATGTCAATTGACCTATTCTTAAGAAGCTCACAAATATGAAATGTATCACCTTCACGTAGTTGAAAAGTTACTAGCGGATACCTTTCTCTAAAGTTTTGAATTCGTTTCGGTAAATAAGAAAAGCATGATTTACTGGCTCCTACAGCAACAACACCTTTTAGTCCATCACCTGTCTCTTTTACTTCAACAATGGTTTCATCCACTTGAGACAAAATCTTCAGTGCTTTCTTGTACAGTACCAATCCACATTCAGTTAACTCCATATTTCGACCATTACGTTCAAATAATTTTACTTCAAGTTCTTCTTCTAATTGTTTGAGTTGTTGACTTAATGGCGGTTGAGCCATGTGTAGCTTCTTAGCAGCGCGAGTAATTTGTCCTTCCTGGACGATTGTACAAAAATAATGCAACTGTTTAATATCCATTTTTAATCCTCCCTATCTAGATAACTTACATACTTAGAAATTAGGTAGTTTTTAAGAAGTGATAATTTGTAAAATAGTTAATTATTTTGGTGTCTAGCTCCAGCGCCTAGACCCTCGGGGTCATAAGCCACTCAGGAATTGAAGACAAAGAACGTCTTCTATTCCTGAGCGTCTTATGCCTGTCAGGTCTGACCAAGGCGCTTGCGCTTTTCTTTGTATATGTTTTTCGTATGGAAAACAAATATTATCTATATTTTTCATATAACATAGCACATGTTAATCTATTTGTGAAAGGGTTTTCAGTAAATTTAAATATCAGGTAATGTTGTAATGACAATAAGAGGAGGAATTTATTCATGTCAAGATTCGCAGAAGCTAAACAAAAATTTAGAGGTTCAATTGCACCAATTGTTACACCATTTAATGAGGATAACTCTATAGATTTCAAATCCTTTGAAAATCTAATTAATTGGCATATTGAAAATGGAACACATGGTATTTCTGTAACTGGTACAACAGGTGAGCCAAGTTCATTAACACTTGAAGAAAGAGTCCAAGTAATGGAAGCTGCAGTAAAAACAATTAATGGAAGAGTACCATTCATCCCTGGAACAGGTTCAACAAACCATGAGGAAACACTTTACTTAACAAAGAAAGCACAAGAAATCGGTGCTGATGGAGCAATGGTCATTGTTCCTTATTATAATAAACCTTCACAACATGCTTTATATAAACATTTCAAAGCGGTAGCAGATTCAGTCGATATTCCAATTATCATTTATAACATCCCTGGACGTACAGCAACAAATCTACAAGTTGGCACGTTAGCTAAATTAAGCAAAGATTGCCCAAACATTATTGGAGTAAAAGAATCAAATAAAGATTTTGAACATATTAACCGAGTGTTACATGAATGCGGAAGAGATTTCCTTCTTTATTCAGGAATCGAGCTACTATGCTTCCCAATGCTAGCAATTGGTGGTGCTGGTCACATTAGCGCAACAGCAAATATTGTGCCGGATAAAGTAGCAGAAATTTATGATGCTTGGAATGAAGGAGATGTACAAAGAGCACAAGATCTTCATTTTGAGCTAATGGAATTAAATGACGTACTATTTAAGGATACAAATCCAGCTCCACTAAAAGCAGCAATGAGTATGATGGGAACAATTAAACCAATATTAAGATTGCCTATGGACCTTCCAACACAAGAATTACAGGATGAAGTTCGTGAAGTACTAAATAAATATGTTGAACTACCAGATGGTGTTGTATCTAAATAAAGTCATCCTATTATACGAGGTGAGATAGATTGGTAAATCATATAACAGAAGAAAATAATAAAGAAACTAGCTTACAAGTGAAAGATGTAGATTTATATATTAATGGGGTATTTGTAAAGTCGGAATCCTCAACTACTTTCCAAAATAATAGTCCATTTACGAATAAAGTAATCAATCAGATTGCTGAAGGGCGAAAAGAGGACATTAAGAAGGCCGTTACAGCAGCAAAGGATGCATTCGAACAAACTTGGAGTAAGTTAAAGATAGCTGAAAGAATGACGTATATTAAT
>DASQMK010000056.1:0-5803 GCA_035645575.1 Metabacillus sp. | reverse complement strand
TATTCGTCGCGGTAAAGTTCGCCGTGCTAAACTTTACTACTTACGTCAATTACGTGGTAAAGCTGCGCGTATTAAAGAAATTCGATAAGACAGCTTAGTTTTTACTAAGTCTCAAATATATGGGTCAGTTGTTCTGTCCGTATAGTTGAAAAGGAGCTTGTTGCTTAACAAGCTCCTTTTTCAATAATACGGGCATACTTATGATCTTCTTAATTAAATAAGTGTATATCAAGAAATAGTCAATGGACATAATGATTGCTAGAAGCAGGTGAATGTATGACAAAAAAGAAAAATGAATTTCTAGAGTGGATAAAAGCTTTAGCTATTGCGGTCATTTTAGCAGCAATCATAAGATCCTTCTTTTTTGCACCTATTGTAGTTGATGGATATTCAATGATGCCAACGCTACATACACAAGATAGAATGATTGTGAATAAATTTTCGTATAAAATTGGTGAACCGGAACGGTTTGATATTGTTGTTTTTCATGCTACTGTTGATAAAGATTATATTAAACGTGTAATAGGGTTACCGGGAGATCATGTTGAATATAAAGACGATACCCTTTATATAAATGGCGAAAAGTATGAAGAGCCCTATCTTGATGAATATAAAAAAGAACTTATAGACGGCCCATTAACAGAGCCCTTTGATTTAGAAGGCATCACAGGGCAATCTACGGTGCCTGAAGGACATCTGTTTGTTATGGGTGATAATAGACGGCAAAGTAAAGATAGTAGACATATAGGAACGATACCAATAGAAGAGGTTATGGGGGAAACGAGTTTAGTTTATTGGCCATTCTCAAGTATTCGTATCGTTGAGTAAGAAAAAAAGAAGGTGTTATTATGACAATACAATGGTTTCCAGGACATATGGCAAAGGCAAGAAGACAAGTCACAGAAAAGCTTAAATTAATCGACATCGTCTTTGAACTGGTTGATGCTAGAATTCCAATGTCATCGAGAAATCCAATGATTGATGACATTGTTTCGTCAAAGCCAAGAATTGTGTTATTAAATAAAGCAGACAAGGCCGATGAGGCTATTACAAAAAAGTGGATTGAATATTTCAAAGAGCGCGATATTCCTGCAATAGCGATTGATGCTCAATCAGGAACTGGCTTAAAGCAAATTACTGCCTTATCAAAAATTCTTTTGAAAGAGAAATTCGATAAAATGGCTGCAAAAGGAATTAAACCTCGTGCTATTCGAGCTTTAATTATTGGTATACCAAATGTCGGTAAGTCTACGTTAATTAACAGGCTCGCAAAGAAAAACATTGCAAAAACAGGAGATCGTCCAGGTGTCACAACAGCTCAACAATGGGTAAAGGTGGGGAATGAGCTAGAGTTATTAGATACTCCTGGAATTCTTTGGCCTAAGTTTGAGGATCAGTTAGTAGGTCAAAAGCTTGCAACTACTGGTGCAATTAAGGACGCCATTTTGAACCTGCAAGATATAACCGTGTTTGCTTTGTCCTTTTTAAAAGAACATTATCCAAACAGGTTGCTTGAACGATTTCATTTAGAAGAGCTGCCAGATGAAATTGTCCCTCTTTTTGATGAAATAGGAAAAAAACGCGGTTGCATGATGTCTGGTGGATATATTGATTATGATAAAACATCTGAGCTTATTTTAAGAGAAATTAGAGCAGATAAATTAGGTAGATTATCGTTTGAAACACCAGAAGACTTTTTAAATGATTAATAAACATTGACTCGCTAATAAAACGCGAGTCTTTATTTATTTCATTGAGTACCGATATAATATATATATAATTTTTATACATACAAAAACAGATATGTAGCAGAAATAGGGAGAAACAGCAAATGCAATTAACTACTAATGAAATTAAACAAAAGCTTTCTACGATTAAAAACGAAAATGATCCATTTCTCAATGAGTGTCTAACCGATCATAGAACAGGAGTTCAGCAATTAGTTGAAAAGTGGTTCAAACAGTATGAACAAGAGAAAAAACTTAAAAATCAATTTTACAGCATGCTTCGTTTTAAAAGACAAGCCAAAAAAAATGGCTTTCATCTTATTGCAGGTATTGATGAAGTTGGAAGAGTTATATGACTTTAGAAAAGAGTGTCTAACTCAAAAATATATTACCAATAATTTGTTTGACTAACTATGGGTTATTATCCAGAATGAATATAGTTAAGTATCACCTGAAGAGGTGACTTTTTAGGGTTAATTGGTGGGATGGAGCTTTAGGATTGGGGGAGTTGAACTAAGTTTTATATTATTGAAAGATGTAGATTTCTGTACTATGTTTATTATTATTTATTGAGGAAGACTTCTCGTGTAGATCTTACCTAGTACATTCTGCAATAATATAACCTCAATAGAAGTGTGGTTTTGTAATTAGTAAAGATAGATAGTTATAACTGGACAAACTCTGAAAGTGCATATATAAGTGTGACTGAAGAGTATACAAAGAATATAATATATAAATTCATATATTGGATATAATACAGGTTTTAGTTTTAAGCTGTTAAAAGGGGAGTTATGAGTGATGTTCGTATGTGGAGTAGATGAAACAGGTCGAGGTTCTGCAATTTCAGGGGTATGGGTTTCAGCGTGTATTCTTGATCCCGACAAACCTATCGAGGGTTTAAGAGATTCAAAGAAACTTTCTGCTAAACGGAGGGAAGCGCTGGCTGAAGAAATTAAAGATAAAGCTCTTTGCTGGTGTATCGAAATAGCATCCCTTGAGGAAGTAGAATCACTTAATGTTCTAAACGCAACTCTTCTTGCCATGAAAAGGGCCATAGAAGGGTTGCATATTAAGCCTAATAAAGTATTTGTCGATGGAAATAAATTACCTAACATAGATATTTCGGCCGAGGCCATTGTGAAGGGTGACGATTTGATTCCTTCCATCAGTGCAGCTTCTATTTTAGCTAAAGTCGCACGGGATAAAGTAATGAAGGAGATGCACCAGGTTTATCCGCAATATGGTTTTGACAAACACAAAGGTTATCTAACAAAAGCTCATATGTTGGCGTTACAGGAATATGGACCTTGCCCTATCCATCGAAAAACATATGCTCCTATTCGTAAGCTATTGGATAAACAATTGGAGTTGTTCTGATGGCAAAAAAAGCTGAAGAACCATCAAATGCTAGCTCTTTTACACTGGATGTTAATGAGGAGTCCATTCTTTCAAGAGTTGCTGCAAGAGAGTATTTGCCTTCAGTACATATGTAAATAATTATCACGTAAAGGATAGTGTAAAAGCTCGTAATTATATAGTTGATTTCTCTGAATTAGTATGTAATATCCAAAAAATAAGGCCTTAATTGAGCAACTTATCGTAGGTACGAACGAAATTATAGTACCGGATTGCAGCCGAACAGCTATTTAAGTAATAATTATGTAACCAATGTAAATAAGATTCATATATTAGCAGCTAAATCATTCTCTAATTACTAACTAAGTACCTATCCGAATGATAGTCGTCGTCGCAAACGGTTTGCAGCAATTAGAAGAATAGTACAACGATTACAAGAGCTATTCAAAAAGACCCATAAATAGGATTAGGTTTTCCTTGGCCTACTGGTCCAGGAAAAAAGAAAACGGGATTACCGTTAGGCTTTACGGACCGGATGATCTTTTAATAAACATGAATATAAAAAGTCCCCGAGTCTATATTTCGCTAGGACCGAGTCGAAAAGAATTTAAAACTCTAAATGACTTACCAATTAATGAAAGGAAACGCTGGTTACACTTTAAGTCTCCAACCGAAATACAACCTTTTCGTTTATTTTACTGCTGGCTCAAAACTACCGATCCTCTTCCTGAAAATAAAACTATTCCTGCTACTCGTTTTTCTTCTGAAACTCTACTGGTATCCATGTTCACAGCCAGCTACAAATCTAATGACAAAATCCAGCGACCTTATCGCTCTTTATTAAATCAAACATACTCTAATTGGGAAGAGGTAATTGTAGATGATTCGGGTGATGACGATGAGACCTACAACAATCACCTGATCACTCTAAAGGATCCCCAAGTAAGGAGGTATCGCCAGGACACTCGCAATGGTTATATAGGGGCAATCAAACGGTATGCAGCAGGACTCTGTACAGGGGAAATTTTGGTTGAAGTTGATCATGATGATGAGTTAACACCTGATTGTCTTCAAAGAATTGTTGAAGCATTTAAGCAACACCCTGAATGTGGCTTTGCTTACGGGGATTGTTCAGAGGTATATGTGGAGAACCATCACGCTCATTGGTATGGCTGGGATTGTGGTTATGGATATAGTATATTTTACCGGGTTTGGGTGCATGAAATGAATCGTTGGCAAAACGTGCAAAAACACACAACCATAAATGGTAATAACTTCTGCCATTTGGTCGGTTTACCGAATCATCCACGAGCCTGGACTTGGGAATGTTACCATCTAGTCGGTGGTCACCGTGAAGAACTGCTGGTTGAAGACGATTATGATATGCTCGTACGGACTTTTCTATGTTCTAAGTATGTTGCTATTCCCGATTTACTCTACATCCAATACCGGAATGCTAATGGAGATAACTCTACTTTTTAAAGAAACCAGTAGATTCAGATACTCATAAAACAACTATATAATTGTTATAACGGTAGAATTAATAAAAGATTGAAAGACCTGGATTTACCAGAGGAGATTTTTCCATATAGCCGTGTATGGGAAACAACTCCAGATGATCTATACAGGAAAACAGGCCATATAATAAATGAAGAATCGTCAAGAGTTTCAATCTTGTTCCCTACCCCTACTCCTCTCCTAAAAATAAAATAAACATACTCAGTTATTCAAGACTCTTCAAAAAGGAATCGAAACAAACTTCAAAGAAATGGAAGTAATTGTTGTAGGCCGTATTCCGGAAGAGGTTGAAACTTTGCATCTAAGGCACCCATGGACGCAAATAAATGGTGGCCAATGGGGCAGTTCCTGAATATATATGGTAAGACAAAATTCCTAGTTTAGGAGTGAAAATATATGACTCCAAGCAATGAAAGGCACGAGCGTGTCCCAAACTTAAACCAAGATGAACCTCAAGGACCGCAAAGAATTTCTAAACCTCAATTTACTCAAGCGGACGAAGACATTCAGATTCTACAAGAACAAGGACCTCAAGGACCTCAAGGCGATCAAGGACCTCAAGGGGCTCAAGGACCTCGTGGACCTCAAGGATCTCAAGGACCTCGTGGACCAATAGGACCTCAAGGACCTCAAGGCGATCAAGGACCTCAAGGGTCTCAAGGACCACGTGGACCTCAAGGGTCTCAAGGACCTCGTGGACCTCAAGGATCTCAAGGAGCTCAAGGAACTCAAGGTGAACAAGGACCTCGTGGAACACAAGGGTCTCAAGGGCCTCGTGGACCTCAAGGCGATCAAGGACCTCAGGGACCTCAAGGTATTCAAGGACCTCAAGGATTGCGTGGAGCTCAAGGGGCCCAAGGACCTCGTGGACCTCAAGGCGATCAAGGAGCTCAAGGTCCTCAAGGGGCGACTGGAGCTCAAGGGGCTCAAGGTCCTCAAGGGACTACTGGCGATCAAGGTGACCAGGGACCTCAAGGGGCGACTGGAGCTCAAGGTGACCAGGGACCTCAAGGCGTTCAAGGGCCTCAAGGGGCGACTGGGGCTCAAGGCGTTCAAGGGCCTCAGGGGGCGACTGGAGCTCAAGGGGCTCAAGGTCCTCAAGGGACTACTGGCGATCAAGGTGATCAGGGACCTCAAGGGGCGACTGGAGCTCAAGGTGACCAGGGACCTCAAGGCGTTCAAGGGCCTCAAGGGGCGACTGG
>DASQMK010000055.1:0-3084 GCA_035645575.1 Metabacillus sp. | reverse complement strand
CGCCAGTTGCCCATACATGCTCTGTTCCATCTGGACCTTTTATGCGATTAGTGATATCAATCTCCATGTTAAAATTTAATTTTAATGCTTTATCCCTCATATCAATTGCATCAACCATGTTTCCTATAAAGATACCTGCTTTACCTGTAATAAATAATTCTTTTTGTTGGTCTTTACTTGTAATAGGAAAATCCTGATTAATCAATTTCTCTTCATACAATTTCTTCATAAATTTCATTGAGAGCATATATTCTTCTGTATCAAAGTCAGGAACTAACTTCCCATTCCTTTCTCCCCATTCATTCGGAGTCCCCATATAGGAAGAAAGAGTTTTAAATACGCCATATGTTAAATCATTTCGATCAGTTATGCCAAACGTATCATGTTTCCCATTTTGATCTGGATCATTGTATGTAAAAGCTTCTGCGATTTCATATAAATCTTCTACTGTTTTAGGCATCGGCAACCCTAGGTTCTGCAACCAATCTTTACGAATCACGACCCCTTGCCTGGATAAGGGTCTTTCTCTATAAATGCCATAAATCTTTCCTTCAAATGATATATTCGTTAAGATTGATTCATTCATTTTTTTTAGGTTTGGGTAATCGTTTAAATAAGGTCCGATTTCCCAAAACATCCCTGCTCTTAAAGAATTTAAAACAGAAGAAGCTTTTATATCAGTAATCGTCACAATCTCAGGTAATTTTCCTGATGCAAGGGCTGCATTTAGACGGTCCGCTCCTATTTCATCAGGGACCCAAATAACGTTCATATTTACATTTGTTAATTTCTCAATCTCCTGAATAATTTCATTACTTGGCGGCTGCTGTTTATGCAATTCTGTCATCCATTCTAACTCTAGGCCTGAATAATCAGCTGATGCAGCTACATCTTTTCCTTTTATGGAATCGACAGAAGAGCATCCTGTGAATACGCCAAAAACAATTAAATTGATCAATAGATAAGTTACAAATCTTTGTTTCATAATAAGTCCCCCAATTTTATTCTATCTTTTTATGAAACACCAAAAATAAAATGTTAACGTTTTCATTTTATTGTATAATAAGATAGTAACTATTAACAACGTCCTATTTCCTCATCCATAAATGTAGCAGTCCTTACAATAATAGCACAATTCACCTCAATTTATCTGAAAAAACAGAATACTTTTATTAAAAAAAGGGGTGTAGCGTCAAATTGAGAAATATTTATGTAGATAAAAATGGCGGCCGTGATTTCACTAGTATTCAAGCAGCAATTGATGATGTTAGAGTACACCCATTAGAGCCAGTCACCATTTTTATTAAAGCCGGAATCTATCATGAAAGGGTAATCGTTCCTGACAATAAACCTGATATTCAATTAATTGGTGACAATACACAACAAACCATCATTTCAAATCATGTGTATGCAAATATGCTAGATAGCAACAAAAACATGCTTGGTACCTTTCAAACCCCTACTGTTTCCATACTAGCTGATAATGTTAAGGTGGAGAACTTAACCATAGAAAATACGGCTGGATTCGGCCCTAAAATAGGCCAGGCACTAGCTCTATATGTTTCAGGTGATCGAGGAATCTATAAAAACGTAAGATTGCTTGGCAACCAAGATACCTTTTATTCATGCAGGGGAAGACAATATTTTATTGACTGTTATATTGAAGGCCATGTTGACTTTATTTTCGGCTCTGGAACAGTTGTTTTTACTCAATGTGAGATACATAGTTTACGAGAAGGCTATATTACAGCTGCCTCTACCCCAAATGATATCCCGTACGGTTTTATTTTCTTCGATTGTAGATTAACAGGAACAGCAAAAGAAAATACAGTCTTTCTAGGTAGACCTTGGAGACCATATGCCCATACCCTTTTTATTCGGACAGAGATGGGTAAACATATTAAGCAAGAAGGATGGGATAATTGGAGAAATCCAGACAACGAAAAAACAGCCAGATATGCTGAATACGACTCAAGCGGACCCGGATCTGCTAAAGAACACCGTGTCAAGTGGGCTACTACCTTAACAAAAGATGAAGTTGATCTTCTTACCTTAGAGCAGATATTTCATGGTCGTGATGGATGGAATCCAAGCGTATAGTAAATTTCCATAAAGAATAACAAAGAGGAGGCTTTTTGAATGACAAACTTATTATGGGAAGGTGTTATTCCTTATCATGACGGAAAAAATGGTGAGGAAGTACCTGTCATTACCCCGTACTTATTAGACTCTCAAGAAAAGCATGGTGCCGTCATTGTCTGCCCTGGGGGCGGGTATAGCAGGCGTGCAGAACATGAAGGAGCACCAGTTGCGAAATGGCTAAATAGTATTGGCATTTCAGCATTTGTTTTAGATTACAGAGTATCCCCATCCCAACATCCTGTTCCACTACTTGATGTACAGCGTGCGATTAAATATGTTCGGTATCATGCAGAAAAATGGAATCTTGATAAGCATAAAATCGGAGTTCTTGGCTTTTCTGCTGGCGGGCACCTTGTCTCAACTGCTGCTACCCAAATTGACACCGGAAACAAAGATGCAAGTGATCCGATTGATCGAGAAAACAGCAGACCCGATATTGCCATACTCTGCTATCCGGTTATCTCCTTTTTACAATTTTATCATGAAGGCTCATTAATGAATTTACTAGGGGAAAACTCAAGCGAAGCCGAGAGACTCTTATTATCAAGTGAAATGAATGTCAGCGAAAATACACCTCCAGTATTTATATGGCATACTGCTGATGATGCTGCAGTTCCCGTTGAAAACAGTCTTATTTTTGCACAGGCATTAAGTAAGCACCAAATACCTTATGAACTGCATATTTTCCCAAATGGCCGTCATGGCTTAGGGCTAGCTGAAGACGATCCTGTCGTCGGAAAATGGACTGATTTATGTAAAGCTTGGTTATTTAAGCAAGGGTTTGGTGTGCAATAACGCTGTACAAAAGCGCAAGCGCCTTGGTCAGCCTAGGGCAAATAAGATGATTTAGAATAGAAGGCGTCCTTTGCCTTCAATTCTATATTAGCTTATGATCTCGAGGGGCTAGGCGCTGGAGCTGGATGTCGAAGTAGTTATCCACAG
>DASQMK010000054.1:0-4405 GCA_035645575.1 Metabacillus sp. | reverse complement strand
CATGAATGATAAACCTGCAAATACTGCATGGATACAAAATAGTACGGGTGCTACGAATAAGAATGAGAACTCAAGTGGTTCTGTAATGCCTGTTAAGAAAGAAGTTAATGCAGCAGAACCCATTAAACCTGCAACAACTTTTTTGTTTTCCGGCTTAGCTTCATGATAAATAGCAAGAGCCGCAGCTGGTAAACCAAACATCATGAACGGGAATTTACCTGTCATAAATGTACCTGCTGTTAAATCCTGAACACCATCACGAATTTGTGAAAAGAAAATAGTTTGGTCACCACGTACAGTTTCACCAGCAGCATTTACATAGCTACCAAATTCAAACCAGAATGGTGAGTAGAAAATATGATGTAAACCAAACGGAATTAATGAACGTTCAATGACACCAAAGATAAATGCTGCTAACGTTCTATTAGCATCTAATAAGTTTGTTGAGAAAGCATTTAAGCCAGTTTGGATTGGAGGCCAAACAAAGTACATCACAATCCCTAATAGTACGGTTGCAGCAGCCGTAATGATTGGAACGAAACGTTTCCCTGCAAAGAACCCTAAGTATGATGGTAATTCAATTGTAAAGAATCTATTGTACATTGCAGCTGCAATAATACCAACGATAATTCCACCAAACACCCCTGTCTGAAGTGTTGGGATCCCTAAAACATTTCCATAGGCCGCACTATTGTTGGCTAAGAACTCAGTTAGTTCTGCCCCGCCTGCAGGAATAATGTCTAATCCTTTTAAAATACTGCTCATCGTTACATTCATAATAAGGTAACCGATTAAAGCAGCAATACCTGCAACTCCATCACCATTGGCTAGTCCAATAGCAACACCTACAGCGAATAATACAGGTAAATTTGAAAAGACAATGTTCCCTGCGTTCTCCATCACACTAGCAATTAGTACAACCCAATCACTTGTTAGAAATGGAGCTATATCTGTTAGTGTTTGATTTTGAAGAGCATTCCCTAATGCAAGAAGTAAACCTGCTGCTGGCAATAATGCAACTGGTAACATTAAGGCACGTCCAACTTTTTGTAAGACGCCAAATGCATTTTTAAACATAATTACAACCTCCTATTTTGTTCCTTAATTCAAGTAATAAAAGTTTGTCGAAGCTAAAAAACACCGTATATAAACCGTTTTCAATAATCCTTCAAAGGGGGATTACATACAAAAAAGGCATGGTGAACATGGATTTCCTCTGCTATTAGGTATAGTTCCCCAAAATAGCAAATAAAAACACCTTGTTCACTCATGCCTGATCGAATCAGTAACACGTGAATAATATCGGTTACAATTATTTATTTGTTAAGCGGTATAAGTGCATTGTCAGATAAACTGCTTCAGCTTCATAAACAGGCTTTTTTAGGACCTGTTGCATGACTTTTATCATTTTCCAAGAAGTATTGTAGCATAAAGGATATTCCTTTTTCAACAAAAAAGATAATTTTTCTGGTTCAGAAACGGATTCGCCAGAATTAACCCTCTCAATAGTATAACGAAGATGGCGAATTAACCTTAAATAATTTACGCTGTCTCGATCAACCTTCACCTTTAAGGAATCCTCAATTACCTCCGTTAAACGACTGATTAGCTGAGAATACTGATTCACTTCTGATAATGGTTTATTTGATATAGAGCTATGAATATGAAGAGCAATAAAGCCTATTTCACCTTCTGGCAGTTCAACAGATAACGCATTATTTAATAGCTGAATAACTTCTGTAGCTAACTCATATTCAAAAGGGTAAAGAGACTTTGTTTCTAATAAAAAGGGATTCTTCAGATCCATCCCTTGTTGCAACCGCTTTAAAGCAAACGTTATATGATCAGTAAGTGCGATATGGATATGCTCATTAAGCGGCTTTTCAACCCGTTCAAATATATACCGAATAGCATCTTGAACAACTTCAAGCATTTCTTCATCAACATCTGATAATAACAGTTTATATTGCTCTTGCTCTTTCCGATTTGTAAGCACAAACATTTTTTCATAGCTCTGTTCTTGAATAATGTCGCCATGCTTTTTCCCAAAGCTTATACCTTTACCAATTAAAACCACTTCACCGTAGGATTCGTGTAAAGCGATTAATACATTGTTATTTAATGTCTTTTTTATTTTAAAGGACTCCTTCACGAAATCCACAGCTCCTTTACATTCAATCTAACATATCGTACAAAAGTTAAGCATGGACGTCAATGAATTTGTCGATTTTTGTAGTAAAAAGTTTATTCTTTTTATTTTAGTACTCAAGAATCAGTATTCTAACATAACTTTAAATCTAAAAAAATCCAAATCCCTCCAATTAATACCCTTTCATGATTAGGAAAACTTTTTCTCTTGCCATTTATTAAGGAATAAAATCTAACGATAGGGAAAGCTATAAAAGAGGTGATCTAACTTGAGGAAAATAATTGTAATTATACTCCTAATTCTTTTAACTGGGATTATGCCATTAAATCATGTTCATGCTGCAGACCAACAGGAAATAAAAATTTTAGACATAGAATCAAACAACCTCATTCTTGAAACAGATAGTTCGGCCATTATTGACCGTGAAGTAAAAAAAGCATTAAAAAGTATTAAAAACATTACTGTTCAAGCTAACCCGCTTCCTCAGATTGGATATCTTATTAAAATCCCTTTAACATCGTCAATAAAGGTAAAAAATAAATGGCTTGAGGAATATATTACAGAGGTATTATTCGTTTACAATATGGAAGACAACAGTCAATCTAGACTTATTTTATATAATGATGAAAACATACCCATCTTTTTTGACATTCAGTTTGATTTCACAACATTATTTAACGAATTAAAATTTGAGATAAATGAGTAATGACAGGTACCAAAATACTGCTTCATCTTTGACTTTGTGGTATAATAAAAATCGAATGACCGTGGATGTTGCCGCATCCACAGTCTGCAGTTTTCATTTGGATCAACACATTTAATTTTTGTAGGCCTCAGCGTGGGGTCTATTTTTTTTGCGAGAATGCCAAAATAGCGATGATTAAAGAGGCAAACGAAAACATTGATACTAAACTTTCATATATGGTCAACAAGCATCACCTCCTTTCAGAAGGGGCTTGTTCGATCCAATGAAACTGCAACCTAATTGTACCACACCAAACTCAAAAATAGAACAAGTGTTCCTGTTTTAGTTATATTATCCTACACGATACCCTCCTCCTCCTCCTACTTCACACTCTTTTGATCACTACTCTCGGCTTTTTTACTTGTTCGATTGTGTTCGAAGCAATTTTTACTTTTGCTAAAATCCCTTTTAAAATCTCATCTTCGTCTGCTTTCTTATTAAGGTATAATTCTGAAAAATCATGCACGGCTCTGGCTAGTAATTCAACTGCCTTATCCTGATCACTAACTTTTCTACCTTCAACATCTTTCACAGAGTGTTTTATAATTTCATTTGCTATCTCCTGGATCCTCTTCGCTTTTTCTTTTTCTGTCATTTTCTTCTCCCCCCAATTTAAATAAAAAGCTGTCACATGTTCTTTCTATCCATCATACGCTTTATAATGATGATTTATGGCAAAAACAAAAACGAATACTTGTTTATTTTTTATAAAAAGGATATATGTTCGTTTACAATAGTAAGATTCATAGATTGTCTATAGGTTTTACCCTATCTTTTTAGGGTAATACATAACTAAGCGCGCTGCGAATGACATCACATTAATATCACAGCAAGACGCTTAACAAAGTGGCGCGGCCTAGGAGCCGCAACGATATAAGAGAGGCAGGGCTTATATATTAATGGCGTCAGTAAAACTTATTTATTAAAAAGTATTCCTTTGCTTACATAAGGAATTAACAACAAAAAAAGAGGCTGGTCAGTGCGATCCTAATTCGTACTGACCAGCCTCTATCAATGTATATTGATACTAAATTGAAAGCTCCTTAGATAGTGTGTATACATCTTCTGGAAGAGGATCTCGTTTCTTTAAAAGTTCAATGATATCTTGATCAACAATTTCTTGTTTTTGCATCCCAATGGCTCGACCTGCTTTCCCCTCAATTAATAACTCTACAGCTCTAGCTCCTAATCTAGAAGCTAAAACACGATCAAAACAAGTTGGTGAACCTCCTCTTTGAATATGTCCTAGCACTGAAATTCTTGTTTCCAATTGATATTCCTCCTTTAACTTTGCTGCCATTTCACTCGCAGAACAAACTCCTTCTGCGAGAACAATAATGGAATGCTTTTTTCCTCTAGCAATCCCCTTTTTCAACTTATCAACTACATCATGAATCTCATACGGCTTCTCAGGAACGATAATTGTCTCTGCACCGACAGCTAACCCTGAAAACAGGGCAATATCCCCCGCATGACGTCCCATTACTTCAATAATAAACGTTCTATCATGA
>DASQMK010000053.1:0-3411 GCA_035645575.1 Metabacillus sp. | reverse complement strand
TTCGTTATGTAAGTCACGTCCTAAAAAGACTTGACCGTGGGATTGACCAAACTGCATTGGACCAAGCTTTTCACTCATACCAAATTCCGTAACCATACGGCGTGCAATGCTCGTAGCACGTTGAAAATCGTTATGTGCCCCTGTACTTACTTCTCCAAATACAATTTCCTCAGCAACACGACCGCCTAACAAGCCAGTAATTTTATCTAACAACTCCGGTTTTGTCATAAAGTAACGGTCTTCTTTCGGCAACATTACGGCGTAACCGCCAGCTTGGCCGCGAGGTACGATTGTTACTTTATGTACCATATCCGCTTCATCTAATACCATACCGATAACAGTATGTCCTGCTTCATGGTATGCCACAATATTGCGCTCTTTTTCAGAAATCACGCGACTTTTCTTAGCTGGACCAGCAATGACACGATCCGTTGCCTCATCAATATCGCCCATATCTATTTTCTTCTTATTTTGACGCGCTGCTACTAATGCTGCTTCATTCAGCAAGTTTTCCAAGTCTGCACCAGAGAATCCAGGTGTTCTCATCGCAATCGTTTTTAGGTCAACCGATTCGTCTAAAGGTTTATTGCGCGCATGAACTTTTAACACTGCTTCACGACCTTTTACGTCTGGTCGGTCCACGGTAATCTGCCGGTCAAAGCGTCCTGGACGCAGCAAAGCAGGATCTAAAATATCCGGGCGGTTTGTTGCCGCGATGATGATAATTCCCTCATTTCCGCTAAAACCATCCATTTCAACAAGCAATTGGTTTAACGTTTGCTCGCGCTCGTCATGACCGCCGCCAAGTCCCGCACCGCGCTGACGACCTACTGCATCAATTTCATCAATAAAGATAATACACGGCGCATTCTTCTTCGCTGTTTCGAATAAGTCACGTACGCGTGATGCACCGACACCAACAAACATTTCTACAAAGTCAGAACCACTGATTGAGAAGAATGGTACTCCTGCTTCCCCAGCTACCGCACGCGCTAGCAATGTTTTACCTGTACCGGGAGGACCGACAAGCAAAACACCTTTCGGAATGCGAGCACCTAATTCGGCAAATTTGCGAGGGTCTTTTAGAAATTCTACAATCTCAACAAGTTCTTGCTTTTCCTCGTCTGCTCCCGCCACGTCTTTGAAACGGACTTTTTTCTTCTCTTCGTTGTAAAGTCTCGCTCTGCTTTTTCCAAAATTCATCACTCGGCTGCCGCCGCCCTGCGCTTGGTTGAGCAAGAAGAAGAACAAAATAAAAATAATGACAAACGGAATAATGGAGGTAAAGAAGGTCACCCAACCACTAGTTTCCTCTGCTGGCATGACTTCTACTTTCGCTCGTCTAGCTGCTTCATCTATCCGATCAAGAACTCTGTCGCTGTTAACAACATATGTCGAGAAATACTGATCTTCATCATATGTTCTCAATTGGCCTCGTATTTCATACACACCACGTTCAGGTCTCATCTCCATTGATTTGACGTTACCATTTTCCAGATGAGCCATAAATGAATCATATGACATTTGTTCAGTGCGCTGATTATTTCCGTTGAAGAAACTTACAACGCCTATAACAACAAGAAAGATTAGCAAATAGAATATTGTATTACGGAAGATCCGATTCATTTCTTACCTCCTCCCAGATCAAACACACTATACTCAATAGTATCATAGAAAATCATTCCAATACAACAAATTGCATTGGTTCAAACCTATTTCAGTACAATTCGGGTTATGCAGTATACACTTCCGGTTTTAAAACGCCAATATATGGGAGATTCCGATATTTTTCAGCATAATCTAACCCATAACCTACAACAAACTCATCTGGTACAATAAAGCCAACATAATCAGCCTCAATGTTTGCCTTGCGACCTGATGGCTTATCAAGTAGGGTAACAATTTTAATTGAATTTGCCTTGCGGTATCGGAATAATTCTACTAAATAGCTCAAAGTTAGGCCGCTATCAATAATATCTTCGATAATGAGGATGTCGCGGCCTTCTACAGATGTATTTAAATCCTTCAAAATTTTGACCTCACCAGATGAAACAGTAGCATTGCCATAGCTTGAAACATCCATGAAATCCATTTCTAAGTATGTATCAATATGCTTTAATAAATCCGCCATAAAGGGCATAGCACCTTTTAAAACGCCAACCGCTAGTGGAAAACGCCCCTCATACTCCTTTGTAAGCAGCTCTCCTAACTCCCTTACTTTTTGTTGAATTTGTTCCTCAGTAATCAGTACCTTTTCAATATCTTGATTCATACCCATGTCTACTTTCCTCCTAGAAGTTCATTGCTCCTTATAGTGTAATACAATATAACGTCTTTTTGTAATATCAGATGCTTCATAATTCGATTTTTTTAAACAGGGAAGCCATAAAATATTCCCTTTGCTGTCTTGGACAATGGGCCAACTCTCCCGCTCCATTAACGGTATTTTTGCATCGATAAAAATATCTTTTATCTTTTTTGTACCATTTGTCCCTTTTAAGGTTATTCGATCACCGGCACGTCTTGTCCTAACTTGCAGGGGAAGAGATGTGAGGTCAGGATCAATAATAAATATATTATTGCCTTTTAACTCCTTCGGATAGTATTCCCAAAACTCGCTAATGATTGCGTGTTCATTCGGGAGTAATAATACGGAAGGAACATCAAGTTCGAAATGGTATGAAACTTTGTTTTCTTCCTCAAATGTAAACGTGCAAATATTATATGACCGAATAATTCTTAAACCGCTTGGAAAATTTAATTTCCCTGAAGGACGTTTACCATCTAATAAAGCCAACACATTGTTAATATGTATAGAGGATAAAGAAGGAGGAATATCCTGATAAAGGTAGTTTAATATTATTTGAATCCCTCTTCTTTGTAAAGGTTTAGGCATTTTCCTAAATGACTCAATTTGCAACGTCACTTTCAGAGGCTGCCTTTTAATTACATTATTCAGCGCCTGCAAGGTTAATTCCTCTAGATATAGTTCGTCTTCCATTATCCATTCGCTGAATTGTTGAAATTTTTCATGTACATTCGGATTTTCTCTCTTTAAAACAGGCAGCACATAGTGCCGAAAGCGGTTTCGTGTATAGTCATCTTTCTCATTGCTCACATCATAGCGCGGTTCCAACCCTTGTTCTTCACAGTAGAGTTCAATTTCATCCCGGCTAACCGTTAAGAAAGGACGAATAATATACCCCGTGCCGAATTTCCTTTTCAAGGGAATTCCGCTATACCCTTTTCCACTGCTTCCTCGCACAAGCCTCATTAAAACCGTTTCGACTTGATCATCGCCATGGTGTCCAAGAGCCATATAGTCAGCCGAATATTTGCTCATGACCTCTCCGAAAAAGTTATAACGGCATGCTCTCGCAGCTTCTTGAGCACCTAGCCTTGAAAGTTTCT
>DASQMK010000052.1:0-2408 GCA_035645575.1 Metabacillus sp. | reverse complement strand
TTAATTCCCCTTATATATTCATTATTAATTAGTTTAATATAAATTTTATTTGTTTTGCCAAGAGATATCTTTTGAAAAACGCTTGACAAAACAAAATGACTATAGTAAAATTATATATTTAATTTGATAAAATGTCAATTTTAACTCTTACGATAATCAAAAAAAGAAAGGGTAGGAACGTTATGTTCACTACCCTTAATCTTATCAATACTTCATTATTAGTTGGTTTTGTATTACAGACGAATAATGTCGTATAGACGTTGTGTACCAGCCTCAACAAGAACATCAAGGTTGAAGTCGAAAGTGGATACGTTTTCTACATCCATAGTTAGTGAGAATGTAGATTGTAATTTTGCTTTTGGAATGACGAATTGCATTTTTCTATCAATACCGCTTTCATCGCGAACGACAGTGTCTCCGACAACTTTATAAGTTGCAGGGAATGCGTTACCTGAGAAAGTTACTTGACTTGCTCCAGCAGAAGTTACTTCATACTCATAGAACACCATAACTTGTTGTCCTGCTGTTTGACCAGTTGCAAAACTTACATCTTTATCAGTAACAGTGAAACCAGTGATTTCGTCTGTCATAATTCCGCCTTGAACTTTGAAAACAGTTACGCTATTTTCAATTGGTGTTTCTTTAAGTGTAACTTTAGTAGCTGGATCAGTATCAGAAACGAGAGTAAGTGTTTCGCGTCCATATGCCTTGATTCCAGTTGTTTTAACTGTTTTACCAGCTAACATTCCCAAAGAGATATCTGACAAGAGGGCGTCCTGCATAGTCAAAGTAGCGGTACGACCGAAGTCCCAAGACATTAATTTGCTGTTACCTTGTCCACCACGTGCTTCTGCACTTTCAGATTCATTTTCAATAGTAGATACTTTTAGTGTATCAAAGAAGATTGCAGGTTTGTTTGTGCTGATATCGTAGAAGATAACATTTGCAACCTCTTTAAGACCATAACGTGTGTTTAACATTATGTAATTCCTCCAATATTTTTATAATTTATGTGTCAAGTCAATTTAAATTTTGCTTGACCAATGCTTTAAATCTATTTTTTCTGCACCAGCCATCATAGCTCTGATACTGAAATCATAGTTATCAATTAATTCCAATCTTGCGTACTCATCGTACAATTGATACAGAGTGTGATCCCAAACATTTAATTTATTAATCGAATTACTTTTAGTTGTGACAGCGCTTACAATGTCGGAAATGTTTATTTC
Organism: Metabacillus sp.; assembly: GCA_035645575.1. GTDB lineage: Bacteria > Bacillota > Bacilli > Bacillales > Bacillaceae > Metabacillus. The sequence continues at coordinate 1,179 of DASQMK010000052.1, read as the reverse complement.
TTCATCTTCTCCATAAGCCTTTTTCTGCTGTCGCTTTTTCTCTTCAACTTTTTCATTCAATTCTTTCATGCGTTCCATCAGTTTTCTGGTTTCTTCGTCAGCAGGGTTCATTTCGTCATTTTTAATTTTATCTGGCTTTTTAAGATAGTTTTGAAGTTTTACTGCTTCGACTATATCGTCAAAATTATCTCGTGTGATAATTTTAATTTCGCTCTCGTCTAACTCTTCCAATCTATCCTCATCAGTAATAATTTCACCATTTTCGTCTTCAAAAAGAACACCATTTTTAACAAAGTCTACAGCAATAGCAGAATCACCTAAGACTCTAACATCGTCTGTTTTAAAAATCATCGCTAAAGCCACAAGTAAACCATCTAACATCTGTTCTCCGCCTAGTTTTATGTAAAAGTCGAAGGTTTTTAATTTCGATTTTTCAGCTTCTAGGTATACTCTTTTCTCAATATCCAAGACGGACTTTATAAAATCATCAACGGTTAATGATAACCATTGGAGATTTAACATATAATTTGAATATCCATAATCCTTTATTTCCTGTAGGGTGTATGGATGTATACTCAAATTCCCTACATTTAAACAACCCTTACTCCCACTAAGAAGTTCTAGCATTAAATCTTCTTCTGGCATGTCTTTAAAATTTTTCATCCGCATCATCTAGTTTCAACAGACATATAGTTTGCAAACAGCCTAATGGCATCAAAGTGAGTATTTATATAAAGGTGCTGATATCCTTCAAACTTCAATTTGACCAAAGAATTAATACTATTTCTTCCTACTAAATCTACAACTCTTCCCGCAATATCATAAGGTCTAACAATGGATTCCTCTCCATTATTTATTAACCATAGTTGCTTAGAGACAATGATATCAATGTGCAAATCACACTCAGCTATGGTCTCATTGGCATTAAATTCTCCTTGGTTGTAGTAGACGCGGATGAAAGAGCCATCATTTTTAGTTGCTTCGGGGTCGAAAGGGTAGGGGAATATTTTAGCCTTACTGGAATCAGGCTTAATTAAATCTGCCATTTCAGGCTTTGGCAAGCTGAGATCATATGGGTTGTCAATGTCATACATCAGCAATCTGCCCAACATTTCATTTCTAGCCAATGTAACCATTATATTGACAACATTTTTTGACATTGTTTCTAACTTCATTTAC
>DASQMK010000051.1:0-35734 GCA_035645575.1 Metabacillus sp. | reverse complement strand
TATCCTTTCAAAATGATAATAAGACAAATGAAACGATTATTCGGGACAATATGGCCTACAAACTCATATGGAAGGAGGATATGTCGGATAAAAAAGCCTGCTTGGAATGGAAAAATTATTATAAAAAAACTAAATCAATTTGCCTTCTTGTGCCATAATGAACGGGGGTATACAATATTGAATTTGTTACTTACCTTTCTCATATACATCATCATCATTTCTTCAATCACAATCGTCTTTCACTTTTTAGTTTCTCACTCCAAACATCCTAATGATTTAAAACCATATGAATGGGAGCTATTTGTTATACAGCTCCATCGAGAAATCAAAGAATCAAGTGATATTACGGTCAATGAGACCAACATTACATTTATTAATAAACAAGGCCAAAATATTAGTATCAATAAATACAATAATCTAATAAGAAGACAGGTTGAAGGTTTAGGTCATGAAATTATGTTATTAAAGGTTAAGGATGTTTCTTTCCAACAAAGGGATTCAGGCTTAGAATTATCTGTTGTTAGTGAAGCTGGAATAAATTATTCACATATTTTCCGTTCATATAAGGAATTAGTAGAGTTATGAAAAACCAAAGAGGTTTTATCCTTCCTAGTGTCATGGTTATTGTCTTATTTTGTTTATTGATCGTAGCGCATATTTCAACACTTTTAATTAGTGAAAAGAAATTTTTTGAAGAAACGAAGCAATACTATCTACTTGAAAATTTAATGAATGTTGCAGTAAAGAAATCATTAAGTGACTTAAAAAAGGGGGAAGTAGACATTGATGATCCTATTATCTTTCATACGAGTTACGGCTATTTTTCCTATACGGTTTCAACTAGTGATGAAATGATATATGAGGTTCAATTAATCTGTCACACCAATGAGAATAAAGAATATACAGCATTATATCGATTTGATCGAATAAAAAATGAAATCATATTCTGGTCTGAATATTAAGAAATATGGTATTGTAGAAAGAAAACATGGAGGACCAAGGTGTTGAAAGCAATTTATTTAACAGGATTTATGGGAGCGGGCAAGACGACTGTAGGAGAACAGCTAGCAGCTGAAATGAATCTTCCAGTCCTAGATACAGATCAAGAAATTGTGAAGAAATTAAATAAAAGCATAAAAGAAATTTTTGAACAACAAGGTGAGCGTTTTTTTCGACTTGAAGAAACAAAAGTATTAAAAGAACTTCCAACTGAAAATATCATTATTACAACAGGTGGAGGCATCGTCATAAAGGAAGAAAACAGAGCCTGGATGAAAGAACATGGCCATATTGTCATGCTACACGCTCATATTGATACTATTTATGAACGAGTTCATTCTGATCAAAATCGACCCCTAGCAAGCAAAAAATCAAAGGACGAGCTATATCAACTTTACCAATCTCGTGAAAACTTCTACAAAGACTGTACAATGTTAATCGAGACTGATCATAAGAATATTGAAGATATTGTGAAAGAAATCATTACGCGACTAAAAGAAAACGAAATTGGAAATAGATAGAGGTAGAAACCAATAAGTAATTGAGGTGTTTTGCCTTGTCTACAAATGACTATGTAAAATATGTAACACAGCAACTGGTTAAATACATGGATACCCCAAAAGAAACAAGAAAACAGCAAAAAGAAGAACGGAAAAATCAAGATTCTTCAACAGCATACTATAGCAACCGCTGGTTTGGTGTATTGCCATTTGCCTTTAAACTTTTTATGAATAAAAGAAAGCAACACTAACTAAAGGCATCAACAAAAAAGCTGACATTGACTATGTCAGCTTTTTATGCTTCAGGAATAACTTGTATCTTTTTAATTTCACCAGTTTCTGAATCAAAAGTAATTGTGGTGTAAACGGCAAAGTCCTGCATACCTTCACGCAATGTTAACCGATATTGTTTAACGGTAATATCTTTTTTCTTTTTATCCCAAATTTTTTGTGAAAACAATACCTGTGATAGCGGATATCGTTTTTTTGTTTCCTTTACAGCAACATCCTCCCACGTTTTTTGAGAAACAGCTTGAACCTCATGAGAAAATGAAACCTGTATCGTTGTAAATCCGAATAAAACAGTAAGAAGAAATATCCATTTTTTCACGTATGAACACCATCCTTACTACATATTTTTACCAAAGAAAATAAATTCATACATCGGAATAAATGTCATACTTATTAGTCGTTTATACTTTTTTATAAAAAAAATAGATGATTCTGATAAACTAGAAGGGTATACAATAAAAATAATATCCACTCAATACATTTACCTTTGTACTTTTTATTTGATTGATGACAAGCCTGATTATGTTTATCATGTAAGGAGGGGGTATTCTTATGGCAGGTTTTATTTTATTGATCATATTTATTACATGTTTATTTATTGTTGGCGCACTAGTTATAAGTAGTAAATCCAAAAATAATACTAAAGATCGAAAAGAAAATTCTACTTTTATTCCTCCACATTTTATTGGAGACTCCCATACCAAAAATGATCATCATGATTCATCTGATGGAAATGGTGGAGATTTTGGAGGAGGAGATGGTGGCGGGGATTGATACAGCATCCATCATCAACTGGTAGAATAAAAGGTCGTCATAAAACGGCCTTTTATTCTTCAGAGGTTCCACCTTGTTGAAGAAATGCTTGAATTTGATCAAATGATAATCCAATCTGTTTTGCCTCTTGAATTAATGCCACCCATTCACTATCAATCTGATTTTTGGCGTATTGCTCTTTCACTTCAGTCATTCGGCTTGTCCTCCTGAATAAGGGTGTTTTGGTTTTGATCATTAGCTTCTTTCCACTTTCGAAATTTGAGGTAATCACGAAACTCTCTAAAATCATTCTTACTCATGCCTTCTTCAATTGCTTTATGTAACAACTTACTCCACTCTTTATCAAAAACAAACTCATTTGAGTGATCAAAAGCAGGGGATGATCCTAACAAATCTTCTACCTCTATTTCAAGTGTTAAAGCTATCTTTCTTAAGAATTGAAGAGAGGGATTTTTTTGCACATCTCGTTCAATGTAGCTTAAGTAAGATTTTGATACACCTGCTAGTTCAGCTAATTCACTAATCGAATATCCCTTCTCCAGCCTCAACTCCCTTAATCGTTCTCCAACCATGCTTTGGTCTCCTTGTCATCTATTGTTACAAAATTTCCTTCCTAAGGTTCATTATATGAAACAAAACGTTCTTAATAAAATTGTGAAATCATATGTAAATAAGAGATATTTAAAGAATAGGTGAAAGAAACGTTCTTTTTAGCGAAAAAACGGTAAATTTAAGAGTTTTTTTAATTTTAAAAATTAACATATATTTGTAGTGAGTATAATACGCTTATTTTATGCACAGCGAAGAACCTTTAATACTAATTTCGCAATTTAGCAAACATAAAAATAGAAACTAATAAAGTCAGAAAAATATATAAAATTCATTAAAAAGGATTGACTTGTTCTTTATAGTGAACTATCCTAGTTTTATAGAAAAAAAATCTAAGGTTATTTAAATGTGTGTTCTTAATTAAGAAAAGTAGGTGGAGAGTGTATGTCTAGCTTTCAAAAGCTTGATGATAGACGTTTAAATGAATTTAAGCAGTCAAAAGAAATCGATTTGAAAGAAGTTTTTATGATCTTCAAAAGGTACTTTTGGATAATCTTACTTATTACGATTATTTCAACTTCTGCTGGTGCCTTTTACTCTGTGTCAACATACAGTCCTTTGTATCAATCAACAGCTAGAATTATTATTGGCGCTGATAATACATTTATTACAACATTAAAAGTGATCATTCAGGATTCTACTGTATTAGAGAAAGTTGTGCAAAAATTAGAACTTCCTTATTCCGCAGAGTCTCTAAGTGGAAAAATTAGTGTTGGGAGTATAGAGAATTCTCAAGTTGTAACCATCAGTGTTGTTGACTCTGATCCTGAGAAAGCAGCTACGATAGCTAATACTGTTGCTGAAACCTATAAAAATGAAATTCCTAAAATAATGGATTTTAAAGATGTTAGATTATTGTCAGAAGCAAAGGAAATTCCAATTCCTATTAACGAAGATCAAAACAGAACGATCATTATTGCTTCTATAGGTGGAATTGTCATTGGGATTGGGCTTGCATTTTTACTAGATTCTCTAAACAACAGTATTAGAAAAGAGTATGAAATAGAAGAACTACTCAGTATACCTGTTCTTGGAACAGTCGATAAAATGAAAAGGAAGAATATGCAGAAGAAAAAAGGAAAGATAACAAGTTTTGAACAAAGGAGTGAGACATTTGGTTCTTAAATTAAACAAGAAAAAGGCACTGAAGGAAATGGCAAAACGACATTTTGTTACATACACTAACCCTAGTTCAGAAATTGCAGAGCAGTATAGAACAATTAGAACCAATATACAATTCTCTTCTATAGATCATAAGTATAAAACATTAATTATTACATCACCATCTTCTTGGGAGGGGAAAACAACATCAGCCATTAATTTGGCGATCTCAATTTCACAACAGGGCGAAAGAGTATTATTAATAGATGCAAATCTGAGGAAACCTAAATTACATATTTCTTTTAACCTAAAAGACTCTTACGGTCTAACGGATGTGTTAATGAGGAAAGTTGAATTAGAGGAAGCTATTTTTCAAACTCAAATTGGTAAATTGGATTTGTTAACCAGTGGTATTATTCCATCAAATCCTACAGAAATTATAGGTTCAGATGCAATGAGATATTTTATTAAAGATATAAGAGAAGAGTATGATACGGTCATTTTTGACTGTCCTCCAGTACTTGAAACAACCGATACGAAGTTATTAGCTAGGCAATGTGACGGAGTTATTCTAGTAGTAAAGAGTGGTAAAACGGATAGAGAAAAGGCTGTAGAAGCAAATCGATTATTGCATTTAGTAAGAGCAAAAGTTTTAGGAGTTATTTTAAACGAAAGGGCCTAGTTTTTTTGTTTTTCGTTCGTTATTAAGAATATATTCAGGCGATGTCTCCTTGCCATTATCAAAGGAGGCACTCGGCCATGCTGTGGGTTGAAATACCTTAGACGCGTGTCGTCAATAGTATGGTGTGAGGAAGGGTTAGATGCCCTATTAAATTAAAATAATCACTTATAAATCTTGAATTTCGAGACTTATAAGTGATTATTTTAATAAAGGAGCTGAACCTATGAAAGAATTAGATTGCTTTCCTAAGGTGATGAAAAAGCTCGTGCGATACATAAAACAGGATGCATCATTAGAACAGCTTGAGCATTTCAAAAAAGAGCTTGATTATGCAATCGAAAAAAGAACGATTATGTTAAAGAAAACAACAGAAAATTAAATAAGGAGGTGAGGAATATTGTCATATCGGAGTCGAATTTGGTTACTTATTGGATTAGATTCACTAATTGTCTTATCGACCATTTATTTTAGCAATGCATTAATAAATCCGAGTTTACAGGCATTGACTCTTTCTGTTTTTGTTATCTCAATAACATTATTGTTAAGTCATCATCTTTTTTCATTTTTATTTAAGCTTTATAAAAAGGCCTGGGAATATGCTAGTATTGGTGAACTCATCATTATATTTAAAGTCATAACTTATACGATTATCGTAACAGCAGTTGTCCAACAAATTGTTCAAAAACAAATTGATTTTCGTATATTAGCCATAACATGGATGATACATCTTCTTTTAATTGGTGGTTCAAGGTTTCTCTGGAGAATTTATCGTGATACATATCTGAAACATGCAATAAATAAAAAACGCACTTTAATCGTTGGTGCGGGTGCAGCAGGAACAATGGTAGCAAGGCAACTACTGCAAAACCACGATGCAGAACTTATGCCTGTAGCATTTGTTGATGATAATGTAAACAAGCAAAAGTTAGATATTTTAGGCATTCCTGTAATAGGGGGTGTTAATGAAATTGAGAAAATCACAAAAGAACTTAACATTGCAAATATTGTTATTTGTATTCCATCTTTAAGTAAAAAGCAGCTCAATCATATTTTTAAAGAATGTGCTAAAACAAATGCAAAAACACAAATGATTCCAATGCTCGAGGATTTAATGACTGGTAAAGTATCTGTTAATCAATTTCGTGATGTTCAAGTTGAAGATCTTCTTGGACGTGACGCAATCGAACTAGATATTAATAGTATAAGTGAGTATGTGTCTAATAAGGTTGTACTTGTTACTGGCGCAGGTGGTTCAATTGGCTCTGAAATATGCCGGCAAATTTCTAAATTCCATCCTAAAACATTAGTTTTACTAGGACATGGCGAAAATAGTATTTATACAATTGAAATGGAGTTAGTAGATTCATTTAAAGATACTGGGATCGAAATCAAAACAGAAATTGCTGATCTTCAAGACTTTGACAAACTCCTAAAGGTAATGGATATTTATAAACCTCATGTGGTCTATCATGCGGCAGCACATAAGCATGTACCACTAATGGAACGAAGTCCTGAAGAAGCTGTGAAAAATAATATCATTGGGACTAAGAATATCGCACAAGCAGCAAGTGTACATAATGTTGAGACCTTTGTCATGATCTCAACAGATAAAGCAGTTAATCCAACGAGTGTCATGGGTTCCACTAAACGACTAGCTGAAATGCTTATTCAACACTTTGATCAAATTAGTTCCACAAGATTTGTCGCAGTACGATTTGGAAATGTGTTAGGAAGCAGAGGGAGTGTTATTCCACTTTTTAAAAAGCAAATTCAAAGTGGTGGTCCTGTTACTGTTACTCACCCCGATATGGTACGTTATTTTATGACAATTCCGGAAGCATCCAGATTAGTGATTCAGGCAGGGGCTTTAGCAAAAGGTGGAGAGATTTTCGTTCTTGATATGGGTGAGCCTGTAAAAATTGTAGATCTTGCAAAAAACTTAATAAAGTTATCAGGTAATAATATTGATGAAATAGGTATCGAATTCACTGGCATGAGGCCTGGTGAAAAATTATTTGAAGAACTTTTAAAGAAAGATGAGATTCACGAAGAGCAAATTTATCCGAAAATCTATATTGGAAAAACCTCGCAATTATATATAGAAGAAATAGATTACATTATTAATAATTTTAGATTGCTAGAACGAGAGCATTTAAGAAATATGCTTTTAGATTTAGCTAATGAGCAAATAAGTTATCAAAAGAAATTAGTGTCAGTTTAAAGGAGAGTGCAAAGGTTGAAGGTTAGAAAGGCGATCATTCCTGCTGCAGGTTTAGGAACGAGATTTTTACCAGCAACAAAAGCAATGCCAAAGGAAATGCTACCGATAGTAGATAAACCAACGATTCAATATATTATAGAAGAAGCGATTGAATCAGGAATTGAAGATATTATCATTGTAACAGGAAAAGGAAAGCGGGCGATTGAAGATCATTTTGATCACTCTTTTGAATTAGAACACACTTTGTTGGAAAAAGGGAAAATGGAGTTATTAAGTGAGGTTCAAAAAGCGTCCAAACTTGTTGATATTCATTATATACGTCAAAAAGAACCACGTGGGTTGGGGCATGCGATTTGGTGTGCCCGAAAATTTATTGGAGATGAACCGTTTGCAGTTCTTCTTGGTGACGACATTGTCAAAGCTGAAAAACCGTGCCTAAAGCAAATGATTGAACAGTATGAGAGATACAATGCATCGATCATTGGAGTTCAACATGTAAAAGATGAAGAAGTATCGCGATATGGAATCGTAGATGCAATGGAGATTGGGGAAAGATTCTATAATGTTAGCAATCTAGTGGAAAAGCCAAAGCAAGTGGATGCACCTTCAAATTTGGCCATTATGGGACGCTATATCCTTACCCCGAAGGTTTTTGAAATGCTAGAAAAACAAAAGCCAGGTTCTGGTGGAGAAATTCAATTAACAGATGCAATTGCCACACTAAACAACTTCGAAGCTATTTATGCGTATAACTTTGAAGGAAAACGTTATGATGTAGGAGAAAAAATGGGCTTCATCCAAACAACAATTGAACTTGCTCTCCAGCGGGAAGATCTTAAACATGATTTATTAGACTTTTTATGCAATGTCATTGAAAAAGAAGTAACAGAAATTTAACACCCTTACCATCGGGTGTTTTTTCATGTTCAAAAAAGGGTGAAAACAATGGCAAATAAAGTGTTATTCTGTGCTACCGTTGATTATCATTTTAAAGCCTTCCACCTTCCTATTTTGAAGTGGTTCAAAGAAAAGGGCTGGGAGGTTCACATTGCAGCAAGTGGAGAAATGGAACTTCCATATGTAGATCAAAAATATAATATCCCGATTCAACGCTCACCATTTCAAACAAAGAATATTGCAGCCTTTCAAGAGCTAAAGGAAGTTATTAACAAAAATGATTATAAAATAATCCACTGTCACACACCCATGGGCGGAGTTCTCACAAGGCTAGCAGCAAAGCAAGCAAGAAAACGAGGAACAAAGGTATTTTATACAGCACACGGTTTTCATTTTTGTAAGGGAAGCCCGGTCATGAATTGGCTGCTATACTATCCGATTGAGAGGGAGCTTGCCAGGCATACTGATTGCTTGATTACGATCAACGAGGAAGATTACAATCTAGCGATTTCACATCGATTTCGGGCAAGTGAGATTGAGCATGTTCATGGTGTAGGAGTAGATACATCACGGTTTAAGCCTATTGATAAGGAAGATGGGTGTGAAAGAAGAGAAAGATTTGGATATAAAGAGGATGACTTCTTGATGTTTTACGCAGCTGAGTTTAACAAAAATAAGAATCAGCAACTATTAATAAAGGTGTTGGCTAAAATTAAAGACTCAATTCCACATGCAAGACTCTTGTTGGCAGGTGAAGGACTACTTCAAGATTCCTGTAAGAAATTAGCCTCTGAACTAGGTGTGAAGCATATGGTGGAGTTTTTAGGATATCGAAATGACATTGTTAACATCCTTCAGATGTGTGATATTGCTGTAGCTTCGAGCTTACGAGAAGGGTTGCCTGTTAATATTATGGAAGCGATGGCTTGTGGGTTGCCGGTGGTAGCGACAGAGAATCGGGGACATAAGGAACTCATTGTGAATCAATATAATGGTTGGACGATTAGCCCTGAAAATCCAAATGATTTGGCTGAAAAAATTGTCCTCCTTGCAACTGAACAGCATCTTATCACAACTTTAGGTAAGAATGGCCGAGACAGAATTGAAAAGACATATAGTGTAAACACAATAGTAAATGAAAAGAGTCGTCTATATGGGAAATACATGGAAGAAATGGAGGGGATAAGATGGGTAGCCCAATAAGAGTATTACATGTCGTTGTCAATATGAATCGTGGTGGAGCAGAAACACTCATTATGAATTTATATCGCAACATCGATCGCTCGAAGATACAATTTGACTTTTTGACATGCAAAGAAGGAGTTTTTGATCAAGAAATTTTAAATTTGGGTGGAAAAATCCATCGCATCCCTTACATTACGGATGGTGGACATTTTCATTACATAAAGAATTTAAAACAATTTTTCAAAGCAAATAATCATTATAAAATTGTTCACTCTCACATGGATAAAATGAGTGGTTTTGTTCTTAAGTCTGCTAAGAAAGCTGGAATTCCGGTTCGAATAGCCCATAGTCATAATACACAGAGTGAAGGCGGTTTTGCTGCAAAGCTTTATAAAGAATATGCAGGTAGCAATATTGAAAAAGCAGCGACTCACTATTTAGCATGTTCAAATTTAGCTGCAAAATGGCTATTTAAAAACAAAGCTAAGTCATCCAAGCTTTTGAAAAATGGCATTGATATGGAGAAATTCACCTTTTCAAAGAAAACTAGAGAAAAGATTCGAGAGGAGCTTGGAATAGAAAAAGACAGCTTAGTACTAGGCCATGTAGGACGCTTTAATCACCAAAAAAATCATGCATTTTTAATTGATATTTTTAATGAACTAAAAAAGGTTGAATCTAAATCTTATTTAGTTTTAGTTGGAGATGGTACTTTACGATCTGACATAGAAGAAAAAGTGAAAAGGTTGAGACTCGAAGAAAAGGTAAAGTTTCTTGGTGTTCGGAGTGATATTAATCGCTTGTTACAAGCATTTGATTTATTTATTTTTCCATCTTTTCATGAAGGTTTACCAGTAACTTTGATTGAGGCGCAGGGATCAGGATTACCTTGTTTGATTTCGGAAAATATAACGCATGAAGTTGATATGAAGATGGATCTCGTAAAATTTTTACCTATTAATAATAAGAATGTATGGGTGGAAGAAATAAGGGAAATCTCAACTAAGGATGGAAGCCGAAATATATCAAATCAGGCTCTATATCAACAAGGTTATGACATAAAAAATACTGCTCATTTTATGAATGATTTTTACTTGGAGATGGTGAGGTGAATTAATTGAAGAAGTTAACCGTATTCACTCCAACCTATAATCGTGCGTATTGTCTTCATGTTTGCTATGAAAGTTTAAAGTCACAAACAAACAAAGAGTTTGTATGGTTAATTATCGATGATGGATCAATAGATAACACTGAGGATTTAGTTAATCAGTGGAAAAAAGAAGGCACTCTTGAGATAAGGTATATAAAACAGGAAAATAAGGGAATGCATGGTGCTCATAATACAGCATATGAGCATATTGATACAGAATTAAACGTATGTATTGATTCAGATGATTATATGCCGGTTGATGCTGTAGAAAAGATTCTCTCATTCTGGGAAGAAAATGGAAATGATAAAGTAAGTGGGATAATTGGTCTTGATGCATTTAAGAATGGAGAAGTTATAGGTACAAAAATGCCAGAAAATATTAACCAATCAACTCTTTTTGATCTTTACAATAAATTTGGTGTAATTGGAGACAAAAAGCTTATTTATAGGTCTGAGTTAACGAAAAAATACCCATACCCTATCTTTGAAAATGAAAAATATGTTGGGCTAGCATATAAATACCATAAGTTAGACGAAGAATATCCAATGCTATTAATGAATGAAGTCCTTTGTATTGTTGAATATTTACCCGATGGTTCATCATTAAATATGCTAAAGCAGTATCGGGTTAATCCAAAAGGTTTTGCATTTTACCGGAAGGAATTAATGAAGTTATCATTTGGCAATATGAATTTCAAATTTAGGCAGGCTATTCATTATGTCTCTAGTAGTCTAATTTCTAAGAATAAGAGATTTATTATAGAATCCCCTTTGAAAATAGTAACAGTTTTCGCAACTCCATTAGGATTACTTTTATATTTCTTAATTATGTCTAAAACGAAAGCTTAGTTGAATTAGTAAAATGGAAAGGATAAAAAATGACAGTACTATGGGCTACGCTTCTAATTGTGTTTATTTTTGCTTTTTTATCAAGGTATATACCAGCTAACAGTGCTGCACTTGATTATACATATATAAGACCTAATAAGTTTATGATATTTATTGTTTTGACATGCTTAGTATTAGTGTCTGGTTTACGAAACACAATTGGAGATACTTACTTCTATATGCAAACATATGCAACACAAGATTTTACCTGGGAATACATTCTAGAAAATAAAGACCCTGGTTTTGGTGTTTTGCAGATGTATTTAAAGAATATCTCAAAGGACCCACAAACTCTTATATTGTTAACAGCCTTGGTGACAAATTCATTAATCGTAATTACGTTATATAAGTATACAAAAATGATTGAAATAAGTTTATATGTATTCATAACTTCTGGGATGTTTATCGTATCAATGAATGGTGTTCGCCAATTTCTTGCAGCTTCTCTTATATTTTGTGCAACAAAGTATTTGCTAAATGGTAAATTCAAACACTACTTTTTGGTAGTTCTTTTCGCCTCTACATTTCATGAAAGTGCTCTGATATTAATCCCTATCTATTTTATTGTTCGTAGAGAGGCTTGGACAAAGGTTACATTCTTGATATTGTCCCTTGCGATCTTAATCGTAATAGGTTTTGATCAATTCTCACAAATATTATTTTCTGCAATCGGAGATTCTCAATATGGTGGTTACAGTAATTTTGGAGAAGGTGGAGCAAATAAAATTAGGGTACTTGTTGAGTCCGTTCCTGTTATAATAGCTTTTCTTGGTAGACATAAATTAAGAGAACTATGGCCTAAAAGCGATATTATCGTTAATATGTCAGTAATAGGATTGCTATTTATGATCATTGCAACACAAAATTGGATATTTGCCAGGTTTAATATTTATTTCAGTCTATACAACTTAATCTTGATTTCTTGGATAATTCATTTATTTAAAGAGAATAATAGAAAATTCGTTTATTATGGTTTATTAGTTTGTTACTTAATGTATTTTTATTATGAACAAGTAATTTCGTTAAGTCTTTATTATCGAAGCGATTATATTAATTTTTAAGAGGGAAGCAAATGAAATCCTATGGAAAGTTAACTGAGCAACATTTACAAGAAATTTTAGTGAATGTTTATAAAAAAGGTCAAGAAACAGAAAACATTAGTATTTTGGAACTAATAGAAGATATTAAGCAGCAATTTTTGTCTTACATCACTAAGTGAAAGAGGAAGAAATATGAAACGAATTTTTGATTTTACTGTTTCGGTTATATTACTCATTTTGCTTCTTCCAATTATGCTTTTAGTAGCTATATTAATACGAATGAAACTAGGATCACCAATCTTCTTCATACAGCAACGACCTGGCTTACAAGGTAAGCCTTTTAATTTTTATAAATTTCGAACAATGACAGATGAAAAAGATGAAAATGGTTTGTTGTTGTCTGATGAACATAGATTAACTTCTTTTGGAAAGTTCTTAAGAAGGACCAGTTTAGATGAGTTTCCACAACTAATAAATGTGATCAAGGGTGATATTAGTTTAGTTGGTCCAAGACCTTTGTTATTGGACTATTTATCACTATATACTGAAGAACAGGCGAAGCGCCATCTAGTTAGGCCTGGCATAACTGGCTGGGCGCAAATAAATGGTCGGAATAGTATATCTTGGGAAGAAAAATTTGAGTTAGATGTTTGGTATGTAAAGAATCGGACATTTTTTCTAGACATAAAAATTCTTTTTTATACAATTTATAAGGTTTTTAAATTACAGGATATAAATCAATCAGGGAATGCAACAGTCGAGAAGTTTAAAGGTTCAAACATAAGAGAGGGCCAAGGATGAATATTGTCATTATTGGGAATGGTGGTCATAGTAAAGTAGTTAGGGATATAATTCTATCAAATCAAAATTTACATATTGTTGGTTATTTAGATGATAAATTTGAAGATTTAATTCAAGATGAACTATTTTATGGTCCAATATCATCATATCAGTTTCTAATCGATAAATTTGAAGAAATAAAATTTATCATTGCAATAGGACATAATCAAACAAGGAAGCAGATTGTTAATAAAATGAATCTTGAAGAGACTCTGTACCTGAGTCCTGTACATCCTTCAGCAATTATAAGTCCAAGTGCAAGGATTGGAAAAGGCACTGTTGTTATGGCAAATACAGTTATAAATGCAGATGCTGTTATTGGGGATCACGTTATCGTTAATACAGGTTCAATTATTGAACATGACAGTAAAGTAAATGATTTTGCCCATGTATCCCCAAATGCAACGTTAACTGGATGTGTTCAGTTAGGAGAAGGAGTACATATAGGAGCAGGTGCAATTCTTATTCCCAATGTAGAAGTCGGTGATTGGTCAACTATAGGAGCAGGTGCAACTGTTATAAACTCAATTCCACCAAATATAATTGCTTTTGGTACCCCAGCGAAATCAAAAATATGAGAGCAGGTGTAATCATGCTGCAAAAAAATCAACAAAAAAAGATTTTTCTTTCAGCTCCACACATGAGTGGAAATGAGATGAAGTATATTAGTGATGCATTTGAAACGAATTGGATTGCACCATTAGGTCCAAATGTTGATGCCTTTGAAAAAGAAATAGCCAATTATGTTGGAGTCAGGGAAGCTGTTGCCGTTAGTTCAGGTACTGCAGCCATTCATCTGGCTCTTTCTTTATTAGATGTAAAAAAGGGGGACAAAGTATTTTGTTCCACCTTGACTTTTGTCGCGAGTGCTAATCCAATTCTTTACCAGGGAGCAGAACCAGTTTTCATCGATTCAGAGCCAGAAACTTGGAATATGTCTCCTCAAGCTTTAGAGAGAGCTTTAAAAGATGCGTCTAAAGATAGTAAACTACCTAAAGCAGTAATTGTTGTTAATTTATACGGACAGAGTGCCAAAATGGATGAAATCGTTTCTTTATGTAATCAATATGATATTCCGGTCATTGAGGATGCAGCCGAATCTCTCGGCTCTACTTATAAAGGTAAAGCGAGTGGAGCATTAGGGAAATTTGGTGTTTTTTCATTTAATGGAAATAAAATAATCACGACCTCTAGCGGAGGAATGCTTGTTTCGAATGATGTTGAAGCTTTAAAGAAAGCAAGGTTTTTAGCTTCTCAAGCAAAGGATCCAGCTCTCCACTACCAACACAGTACAATTGGTTTTAATTATCGAATGAGCAATATCCTGGCTGGCATTGGTAGGGCTCAATTGGAGGTATTGGAGCAAAGGGTTCAAGATAGAAGGTTACTATTTGATCGATACAACCAAGAGTTATGTTCTATACCAGGGATTGATTTCATGCCAGAATTAAAACATACACAATCGAATCGTTGGCTCACAGCATTAACAATTAATGAGGAAGTAACAGGAACTTCCGTACATGCTATTTTAAATGTCTTATCGGAGGAAAATATTGAAGCACGTCCTGTTTGGAAACCACTGCATATGCAACCATTATTTGAAGGAGTTAAATACTATCCTCATAGTGAAAATACAAGTGTATCAGAAATTTTATTCGATACAGGCTTATGTCTACCTTCAGGATCGAATATGAAGGAAGAGGATCAAATACGAGTGATAAAATGTATGAAAGAATTATTGACAATAAAAGTTTAATTTTGGAGTTTTATTTGCAAGGATACGGTTGAAGGGAGGTTGTAAACAAAATGAATGAAAATACAAATAAAATACCTAAAATTATCCATTACTGTTGGTTCGGTAGAAAAGAAAAGCCTGAGATTGTGAAAAAATGTATAGAGAGCTGGGAAAGTCATTTATCGGGTTACGAAATTAAAGAATGGAATGAAAATAATTTTGATATAAGAAGCAATATCTATGTAAAAGAGGCTTACGAATCCGAGAAGTTTGCTTTCGTAAGTGATTATGCAAGAGTATATGCTCTCTATAATTTTGGTGGAATATATCTAGATACTGATGTAGAGGTATTTAAATCATTCGATGATTTATTGCATCATGAGTCATTTTGGGGGTTTGAACAGGAAAACTATATTGCTACAAGTACGATTGGTGCAGAGAAGGGAAATAAACTAATTAAGTTATTTTTAGATGCATATAAGGATAAAGGATTTATAAAAGATAACGGTTCATACGATGATTTAACAAATGTCGCTGTAATAACTAAAATTCTTGAAAATATTGGGCTAAAGAAAAATGGAGAATTACAAAATTTTGATAAACTGGGTACTTTTTATCCCCAAACATATTTTTCTCCATATGACTATATTAATTGTAGGAAACTCATCACTGAAAACACATATACAATACATTACTTTTACAAAAGTTGGTTACCATTACCAGCAAGGTTAAAAACGAATATGAAGGTAGGTTTATCTAGAATAATAGGTGGAGAAAATATTTTAAAACTAAGAAAATTATTTTCTTCATTGCCAGGGGGAAATTAATATGGATTTAAGTGTTGTGTATTCGAGCGATAATAAATATGCACAGCATGTTGGGGTATCTATGTTATCACTTTTTGAAAACAATACCGAATTTAATAGTATAACAGTTTATCTAATAGAAAATAATGTTTCTCATGATAATAAAAATAAGCTTAAATTAATTTGCGAAAATTATAGAAGAACCATTATATTTGTAGATTTTGAAGAAATATCTAATAAATTACAGGTTGATATTAACAATACTATTTCATTAAGTGCCTATGCTAGATTATTTTTACCTAGTGTTATAGATGAAAAAATTGAAAAAATTCTTTATTTGGATTGTGATTCTGTAATTAATAGCAGTTTAGACGATTTATGGAATACAAACATATGTAATTATTATATTGCTGGTGTAAAAGATACTGTAAGTGACCAGACAAAACGAAAAGTTAACATGGAAATAGACAAACCATATATTAATTCGGGTATGTTATTAATAAATCTCAAAAAGTGGCGAGAGGATAATATTGAAAAAAGATTTATAGAGTTTATCAATTCGTATAATGGTCAGGTTTTTCATCATGATCAAGGAACGATCAATGGTGTATTACATGAAAAGTTTTTATTTCTGCATCCAAAGTATAATGCAATGACTACTTTTTTCACGATGACTAGAAACGAAATAATGCAATATTATGGATTAAAAGATTATTATAGTGAATCTGAACTTAAAGCAGCTATAAATAATCCTGTATATATTCACTATACCCCTGCTTTTGTAAATAGACCTTGGATTAAAGGGTGTAAACACCCATTAGTATCATTGTATAAGAAGTATCTAGATATGACTCCGTGGAAAGGTACAAGTTTATTTGACGATAAAAGAAAAAATGTTGAAAAAATAGTTGCAATTTTATATAACAATTTTCCCTTTAAGATGGCAAATAGTATTTGCAAGTTTATATTCAAGTAGAGTGTTTTTTAAAATGGGAGATGTACTATGAAGAAAAAAGTTCTTGTAAGTATGTATTCATTAAATATAGGTGGCGCGGAAAGAAGTTTAATAGGATTACTAGAAAGTTTTGATTTTCGTGAATTCGAGGTTGATTTATTTCTTTATAGACATGAGGGAGAGTTCTTAAAATTCATACCAAAAGAGGTTAACTTATTACCTATTGTACCACAATACACAACTTTTGAGAGACCTATAAAAGATATAATAAAAGAAGGTCATATCTATTTAGGAACTGCAAGAATTTTAGCTAAGATAAAAGCTCAGATCAAAAATATAGGACTAAAGAAAGAACAAAGAACATATAAACAAATGCAGTATACATGGCACTATTCTATGCCGAAGTTACCACAATTTGACAAACAATATGATGTTGGTATAAGTTTTCTTGGGCCTCATAATTTCATCAATGATAAAGTAAAAGCAAAAGTAAAATTAGGCTGGAGTCATACGGACTATTATACAATAGTAAATCCAGATAAAGAGTTAGATGAGAAAATGTGGAAGAAATTAGATTACATTGTAAACGTATCACATGATTGTGAGGACTCCTTTTTAAGAGTATTTCCTAATCTGAAATCAAAAACAATTGTCATAGAAAATATTATTTCATCCACTTTTGTGAGGGAACAATCAAAAATAAACATAGAAAATGAGATGCCAGATGATGGTTCAATTAAAATTTGCTCAGTAGGAAGATTTTCAAATCAAAAAGGGTTTGATATGGCTGTATTAGCGTGTAAAGAATTAGTACAAAAGGGTTATGACATTAAATGGTATGTTGTAGGCTATGGTGGAGAAGAAGAATATATAAAACAATTAATTGTAGAACATAAAATGACAGACCGATTTATTTTATTAGGGAAAAAAATTAATCCATATCCATATATAAAAAAATGCGATATTTATTGTCAACCTTCTAGATATGAAGGAAAAGCTGTTACTGTAAGAGAAGCACAAATACTTGCGAAACCTGTAGTGATCACGAATTTTCCAACAGCAAAAAGTCAACTCGAGGATGGAATAGATGGTTTTATTTGTGATTTATCAATTTTGGGTATAGTAGAAGGAATTGAGAAGTTATATAAGGATTTGAATTTAAGGCAGAAGTTAATCAATAATTGTCAAATAAGAGATTACACAAATATTACTGAAATGGAGAAAATCTATAATATGATTATTTAAACTATTATAGTTACATAGTATCAGGAGGTTAGGATGGTCCCAAAGGTTAGTGTAATTGTCCCAGTTTATAATTGTGAAAAATACCTACTTAAGTGTTTAGAAAGTATTTGTAATCAAACATATTCAAACATCGAAATTATCATTGTAAATGATGGTTCAACTGATAATACTGAAAAGATCATTATTAATATGAAAGAACAAGAACATCGAATTATCTATTATAAACAGGAAAATAGTGGACCATCTGAAGCAAGAAACAAAGGGATTTCACTTTCGAAAGGTGAATATTTGGTATTTATTGATTCTGATGATACTGTTGAACCAAGTTACATCGAAATGTTATTAAATGAAATGTTAATATCTAAAGCTGATTTGATATGCTGTGGTTATAAAGATATTTCAGAATTTGGGATTGTAAATTATTCAGATTTCCATTTTAATAATAGTGCAACTGTACATTCCATGATGGAAATGGTTTGTAAAGGAACTGGTGGAGTATTGTGGAGCAAAATCTTCAAAAAAGAAATCATTAGTAAACATTCTTTAAAGATGGATAAGACCATCTTTATGTCAGAAGATTTATTATTCGTTTTACAATATGTAACTAACTGCAAATCTTTTGGATTAATAAATAAGTATTTGTATAATTACAACAGACTTAATCAGGGGAGTATCAGTTCTAATATTTCAATTGATTATATACAAAACTTTATAAGTGTTTGTGTGTTATTAGAAAAAATATTTAAGGATGCTGATTTTGATAAAGAAAAAGCAAATGAAATTATAACCAATAGACTTCAAAGTATTGTAATAAGCGTAGTTGAACAACAAAGTTCCCATATTAAAGATATTTTTGGAAAAAAGGCAGTTATTAATGTTAATAATATTTTATCTATGAAATATATTTCAAATTATAGAGAAGGTTTTTCAACTAACAAATGGATATATAAAACATTTGTTTTTTTTGTGAAAAAAAAATTTGTTAGAATAAGTATTATTTATGGAATGTATATAAATGCTTTAAGGGTTGCTAAAAGGAAAATCATTATTAGAAAGAAAGTGAGTCTATGAAAAGGCAATTACTATTTGTAATTGATTCACTTGAAATTGGTGGAGCAGAAAAAAGTTTAGTGTCTTTATTGAATATGCTGGATTCTTCAATATTTGAAATTGATTTATTACTATTTAAACAAGGTGGAGATCTTGAGAGGTATGTCTCAAGAAATATAAATATACTACCAGCTCCTGAATACTATAGATTTTTAAATAGTGAAAAATTTAAAGTTAGCAAGAATATGATTTATTTCTACTATAGGTTAAAAACGTCAATCAATTTGAGGCTAAATAACATTAATAAAAGGGCGCTACACAGTGAACAGATAGTATATAAATGTATCCATAAAATATTAAAAACTCCTGAAAAAAAATACGATGCAGCAATAGCTTATAGTCAAGGAATGCCAACATATTTTGTAGCAAATAAAGTAAATGCCTTTAAAAAATTTGCTTGGATTAATACTGATTATGTTAATACTTTATATGATAAAGATATTGATTATGAATCATATAAAAAAATAAATAAAATTATAGCTGTTTCTAAGAATACAATGAATTCTGTTTCTAAGATTCGAGAAGAATATAATAATAAGGTAGACATAATTTTAGATATATTAGACCCAGAAATGATAAACAATATGGCAGAAGAACATCAGGTAGTTGAATTTGACAAGTCATCTGTAAATATATTAACTGTTGGAAGACTAGTCTCAGCAAAGGCTTATGAAAAGGCGATTAAAGTGGCTAATTTACTAAAAAAAGAGGGGTATAACTTCAAATGGTTTGCAATTGGAGAAGGCCCAGATAGGGAAAAACTTCAGCAATTAATAAAAAAGTATGAGTTAAACGAGTATTTTATATTACTTGGAAAAAGGTTAAATCCTTATACATATATAAAAAATTGTGACATCTATGTTCAAACATCTATTAAAGAAGGTTTTGGGCTTACAGTTTGTGAAGCGAAGATTTTAAAAAGGCCGATAGTTTGTACAAACTTCCCTACAGCAAAAGAAATCATTACTCACGAAGAAGATGGGTTAATTGTTGAGCATGATATTCAGAGTATATATTCCGGAATAAAAAAATATTTAGACAATGATAATTTTAAGAAAGATATTATAAAACAATTAAATTTAATTGAGTCTTATAGTTCTGTTAACGAGGTTGAAAAATTCTACGATTTAGTGAGAAATTAAGGTGGTGAATAAAATGAAAAAGGTATTTGTGGATATTTATTTGCAATTTAATTTTGGGGATGATTTATTCTTAGATATTCTAGCAACTAAATTCCCCAATTGTGAATTTACAGTTAACTATCTTGGTAATAATTATGACGAATTTCTCTCGAATTATAATAATGTAAAGAGAAGGAAATATTCTCTTTTAAATAAAATAGGTCAGCGACTTAGACTATCTGATTCGATTACAAACTATGATAAAGTAGCAGAGGAATATGATGCTTTACTATTTATAGGTGGGTCTATTTTCAGAGAAGAAGAATATCATCATACATTATATCAAGATCGATTGAAAATGGTTAAGGAATTTAAGAACCGAGAGAAGTCAGTATTTGTTCTTGGAGCAAATTTTGGTCCATTTAAGTCAGATGTGTTTCTCGATGATTACAAAGAATTCTTTAAACTTTGCGACGATGTTTGTTTCAGAGATTTGTATTCGTATAATTTATTTAAAAGTTTTCCACAAGTAAGATATGCACCAGATATTGTGTTTCAAATGGATGTTAATGAATATTTAACTGTTACAGATAAAAAGAGGATTGGATTTTCGATAATAGATGTAAGACATAAACAAGGGTTATCGAAATTTCATGATGACTATATTAGAAGTACAGTAAGAGCAATCGAATCTTTTGTAAATAAGGGTTATGAATGCTGTTTAATGTCTTTTTGTGAAAAAGAGGGAGATTTACAGGTTATCAATGAAATTAAATCTAATCTTTCCCCAAAAACTCTAAAAAAAGTATTTGTATATGAATATAAAGGGAATTTAAAGGAAGCTATTTCAATGATAGCTTCCTTTACTTTATTTATTGCAGCAAGATTTCATGCTAACATTTTGGCAATATTACTTGGTATTGGGGTTATGTCAATTATCTATAGTGAGAAAACAACGAACATGCTAAAAGATATGAATGTTGATGATGTTTTAGTAGATATGAAGAATCTTCATTTGCAGTTTGATGAGGAAGTCATCAATAGATCTTTAAATAAAAATGTTAAATTGAGTTCTACCCCATTGAATGCGGTCCAGCAGTTTAAAAGGCTAAGCGAGTTTCTAGATAATCAAGAGAAATATAGAGGGATAATATGAAAAAGAAAATCATATTCATGATTATCAATATGAATGTAGGAGGAACTGAAAAAGCGTTACTTAACATGATTTCAGAGATGCCGGAAGATAAGTATGATATAACAATCCTAATGTTAGAGAAATATGGCGGATTTTTAAGTCAAATACCTCGTGAAGTTAAGGTTGAATACGTTAAAGAATTTAATGAAATAAAAGAGGTTTATTATAACCCCCCTCATATTACAGCATTATCACTACTTCGCAAGAGAAAATTTTTTCGAGCTTTTAATATAATGTCGCTACATTTTATTTCAAAAGCAATGAACAATAGAAGTTACTTTTTTAAATATTTGCTAAAAGAATGTCCTGTAAAAATAATAGAATATGATGTGGCGGTTGCTTATGCTGGCCCTATGGATCTAATCAGCTATTATGTATTAAACAAAATTAAAGCAAAGAAAAAGGTTCAATGGATTCATTTTGATGTGTCAAAAATAAGATTCAATCACTTAGTTGAATCAAAATTATATAATCAATTCGATAAAATATTAGTTGTATCGAACGAAGGAAGGAAAAAACTAATTAATCTTATTCCTTCATTAAAAGAAAAAACTGAAGTATTTTTAAATATCGTGTCACAAAAATTAATTCACAGTCAAGTAAAAGAAGGTACTGGTTTTCAAGATGATTTTAATGGTATCCGGATTTTAACTGTAGGAAGATTAACCTCTGAAAAGGGTCAAGACATAGCTATACGTGTATTGGCAAAATTAATTGAGAATGGTTATAACGTTAAATGGTATTGCATAGGGGAAGGAAACTCTAGAACAAAATATGAAAAATTAATCAAAGAGTACAATCTTGAGGCAGAATTTATTCTTTTAGGTACAGATCCAAATCCTTATCCTTATATAAATCAATGTGATATATATGTTCAACCATCGAGACATGAAGGTTACTGCATAACACTTGCTGAAGCAAGGTGTTTAAACAAACCAATAATAACGACTGATTTTACTGGAGCGAATGAACAAATCAAACAGAAAAAAACGGGACTAATTGTAAGCGTAGATGAAAAAGAAATCTATCAAGCTTTAACAGAAATGATTAACAATACCGAACTACGTAATATGTTTTCAACAAACTTAGGAAAAGAATTGATAGATTTCACTTCGAAATCGAGAAGAATATCTAAACTTATTTAAATTTAAAATATTTTAAGGATATATTTTGAAAGGCAGGGTAGGGAAGCTATGTAAAAGATTGTCATAGTAACTAAGAGAATGATCATGGGTGGAATAGAGATAGCATTAATTTCTATGCTAGAATCTATGTCTGAAAATAAATATGATATAACTCTTTTAGTTATGGGAAAAGGCAGAGAATTGGCCGATAAAGTACCACATCATGTAAGAGTAAAAAATATATCTGGAAAATTATGGAACTATATCAAGAATGGAAGAGTAAAAGACGCATTTAAAACGGGTTTGTTTACAATTTTAGCAAAAAGATCTAAAACTATATTTGAACAAGAACTGTATCATTCTAAAATGTTGCCGATTTCAAGTACAGAATATGATATAGCAGTTGCTTATCATACTCCAGCATCATTTCCAGTTGTGTATGTAATGAATAATATAAAATCTTTTAACGAAAGTCGCATGGATCCATAGTGATGCTACTTAGTATAAAATAGAATTACAACCTTATAAGGAATACTATAAAAGATATGATAATATCTTTTTGCGAATCGACATATGGAATGAATAAATTTGTAGAAATGTTTCCCGAACTTAGAAAAAACATCTGTTTTTATATTATTCTTAATAAAAAGAGATTAGATACATTATCAGTTAAAGATGAGGGCTTTAACGATAATTTTGATGTATTCGGATACTGACAGCAGGAAGATTAACGGAACAAAAAGGACAAAACATAGTTCCAAGAATAGTGTCAAAATTAAAATCAGAAGGTAAAGGTGGTATTGTATTGGAGATGGTAAGGGAGTTAAGAGTTCGAAAGTTTGATAAAGAAGTATAAATCAAGCAATGTGATATCTATGTCCAGACTTCTATGCATGAAGGATATTGTATTACATTAGCAGAAGCAAGAGCTTTTAAAAAGCCTATAGTAGTAACTGATTTTGTTGAGGCGCGAGAGCAGATTATTAATGGGAAAACTGGTATTATAGTAGATTTTAATGAACAAAAAATATTTGAACAAATTTTAAATCTGTTGAATAATGAGAACTTGTTACGCCAATTTGAAAAAAACTTTTCTATTTTTGATAAGGATAATGCAACTGATATAAATAAACTACTTAGGGTTAATCTAAGGATAAGTAAAGAAGAAGCATTAATTTCAATGACTAAACATTTATTTTGTTTAATGTAAATTTCAAGTGAAAGGTAGTACACTATTGAAAAGTCAACTTAAAGCAGGTGCAGTGTTATCGTTTGTAGCATTATTTTTAAATAGTGCTATATCAATTTTATATACCCCAATTATGCTAAAACTCATTGGTCCTTCAGAATATGGTCTTTACAGTTTAGCTACTTCAACAGTTGGCTTTGTAGGGGTGTTAAATTTTGGGTTAGGAAATGCTTTAATTAGATATACAGCTAAATATAAAGTGCTTAAAGATGAAGAAGGGTGCTCTAGGTTATATGGAATGTTTTTCCTTATGTACGGTGTTTTAGGTGCCATAGCATTAATAGTCGGTATTATATTAACTTTAAATTCACATACAGCGTTTTCACATTCATTAAGTTTAAACGAGGTTCAAAAACTTAAATACTTAATGGGAATATTGACCTTAAATATATCTACCGGAATAGGGTTTGGTATTTTCAGTGTTATTATATTAGCTCAGGAAAAATTTATTTTTCAAAAAATGATTGGTATTTTAAATTCAATTGTAAATCCTATCATTATGCTGCCATTACTATTAATGGGACACGATTCGGTATCGATAGTAATAGTAGCTACTGTACTAAACTTTATAACAATACTAATCAATATGTATTATTGTTTTAAAGTCCTAAAGATAAAAATAATATTTGATAAATTTGAAATTAAATTATTTAAGGAAATAACAGTTTTCTCCTTTTTTATATTTTTAAATTTAATTATAGATAAAATCTATTGGTCAACTGATCAAATTATTCTAGGTATATATAGTGGAACTTTAGCGGTCTCTATATATTCTATTGGAGCCTCTTTTTCTGGATATTTTTCAGGGTTTGCAGCCTCTATTTCTAACGTATTTTTAAGTAAAATTACAGGAATGGTCACAAAAGAGGTTTCTGATGAAGAATTATCAGATTTATTTATTAGGATAGGGAGAATTCAATATATTGTAATATCTTTTGCTTTAAGTGGTTTTATAGTTTTTGGTCAAGAATTTATTAATTTATGGGTTGGAGAAAATTATAGTAAATCTTTTTATATTGCCCTTTTGATAGTGGTTCCCATGATAATTTCTTTGATACAAAGTATTGGCGGTGTCATACTTCAAGCAAAAAATATGCAAAAATTTAAAACTACTGTTAACTTTGTGATAGCTATTGGTAACGTATTGCTGAGTATAATATTTGTTCAGTGGTGGGGAGCAATTGGTTGCGCTATAGCTACCGCTATTGCTTATACTATTGGGAATATAATTATTATGAATATATATTATTGGAAAAAAATACATATTAACATTCCGAGGTTTTGGAAAAATATCCTTTTAATGAGTGTTCCTTTTATTGCAAGTTTAGCTATTGGAGTAAAAATAAATAATTTAATACTAACTAATACTTGGTTTGTGTTATTTATTAAAATTTCTGTTTTTTCAGTAGTGTATATTCTTTTAATGTGGTATATCGGTATGAATAAATTAGAAAAAGAATTATTTATTGTGCCTATTAAAAGAATACTAACTTTCTTCAGGAAAAAAAACGTGTTAAATAGAGCGAGTTAATGGAAAAAATATTAGTTTTTATAAGTTTTAATAAGATGTTGTTACTAATAAAAAAGTAAAGGATTAAGTTTTAATGGAGGTTATCATGGGGGGAGATTTGTTGAATTAGACTCTTTAAGAGGATTATCAGTATTATCATTGTTCTTTCACATTATTTTTAGTGATTCCGAATTTCTTTTTAACATCTATGTTGAAAAATACTCCATTGGATATTTTTGGGCTATCCATGAAGCTGTTATACTATTTTTTCTGTTAAGTGGTTTTGTATTGTCTTTACCATACCTAAGAAACAGAAATTTAGGATAAATAAATTATTTAATTAGAAGAATAAGTCGAATATACATTCTAAATATAGCTTCTACCATTCTTGGTATTATCCTTATAACCATGTTCTCTCGGCAGGGATTGAAAGTTTGGCTGATTGGTTTAACGGTGGTTGGGTTACCAATAGATGCAAAAACAATCTTTAATCATATTACTTTTATTGGAGATTACAAGAAGGGCACAATTAATTTTGTGATTTGGACACTAGATGAGAATATCTATTTTTTCCCGCTTTTAATGATTTTAGTAATAAAATTTAACTGGAAAAACAATAGGTATATAAAGCTACACCTACTTATGGAGGTTGTTACCAAGTGTAAGTTATATACATATTGAAATCATTAATGATTGGGAAAGAGCTTTAGGTAGTTGTATTTTCATCATAGTGAGTTTGTCTTCGAAAAAAATCAAGGCACTATTTCAGCCAATTTGTTTATAAGGCGAAATTTCATATAGCCTTTCCCTTTTTCATGGGGTTATTTTATTTGCTTCAGTTAATATCCTCTATGATTTAATACCTTATGCATTGGTTTATTCATTGCATTTTTTACATCAATTTTAATAACTATTACCTCGTACTACGCTTTAGAACGACTTAGTATCAAACTAAGAAAATATTTAACTAATTGAAGGCAAACTATTAGAAATTCAAGCCATACTCTTGAAAAAGTGGGTTAATACTAATTTATTATGCATTTAAGTGGGATACATTTTCAATTAAAAAGGGAAGAAGATGTTTACTTTTTAATTTCTTCTTCCCCCGTGTTGTTAATCTGAATTTTTTTACTTATAATTGTTTTACAAAAGAGTCTAGTACTATATATTTTATTATAATTGTCCAGCTAATTTTGAAGTGAATACAATTTCTGAATTAATTGTTTCATTGTTTTGAGCAATTAATTTAGTTTTTGGTATAGCTAAAGTAGAACCTTTTTTTCTATATGCACCGTCAATCGTAAGAGTTCCCTTTGTATTATTTCCTGAATTATTAGTGGTTACAATTGTATTGTCAGAAAAATATAGATAATTTTCAGTAAAGACTCTTAGTGTATACATGCTTCCAAGAGCAACATTTTTGTCTATTATATGGAAAATGTTGTTGGTTATTTTTAGCCTTGGTATATAGCTAAAAGAAACTCCAGGTCCTCTAGCTTCATGAACTGCTGTTCCTAAAGGAGCATCCCAAATAACTTTGTTGTTTATAAAAATATGAGCAACGTAACCATTATCTTTTGCCAACACTTCAGTGGGGCTAAGTAAACCTGTACCATCAAACCTAAGTGATAGATTATTAAAAATTGAATTTTCAACGCGCATTGAATCGGTGACCACTATTGATGAATAGTTTACTATATTGCCACTATGAATAAACTCACAATTTTCTATAATTAAATTTTTGGTTTTTATTAGATTGCCTCCAGCATTATCATCTGTAAAAAATCTAACATTTGAAAAAAATACATTCTCGGAAGTATTCCATGCTTCTACCCATCGGTTACATCTCCTAATATCAAATAATGAATCATGTATTTCAATATTTTTACTACCAAAAGAGTATGCGTCAATTTTACCTGGATCATCAAATGTAAACTTACAATTAATAATTTTTGTTGTCTCACCTCCAAAGTGAATACTAGATTTAGAAAACACACAATTCTCTAGAGTAGTGTTACCACCATTAAAATTAAAGGATTGGCCAAAGATAGAATCATTTCTAAACGTACAAAATGTGCCATCTCTTTCAACACCACTGGTTATAGACCTACCGTTAATATTTCCATAATATATATTATTTGTTGAATAGTAATCATCACCACTACCAGAGAAAACAAATGCTCCTCTAATTTTATTATTTTCTATATGGACTCCTCTAGTACTGATGCAGACAAAAGCTCCTGACCGATTATCATAAATATTGCAGTTTTTAATAGTTATTTTTTGATTTGTCATATAACCATCTTCAACATCTATACCATAACCAGGATTGGTTCCTGTTGAATTATTCATTCGATTGCTATTATCATAAATTTCACAACTATCAAATGTTACAAATCTTCCACCATTAATTGATGCACCGAGTCTTCTATTTTTATGTGATTTACAATTTGAAAAATTAATATACTGGGGAATTTTTGCACACATAACATAATGTAAATTACCATTCATTAAATCGAAGTTCTGTAAAAATGAGAATCTTACTTTTGTTGTACCTGCAGGTAATGAATCTAAATATATAAATTCATAGGACCGAGTATTTCTAAAACCAAGATAGGTATCATCGGCTTTATAAAAATGCACTTTTATTACAGTTTTATTAAGATTACTCCCAATACCATACCCACCATAACCATCACCAGCGTAATAAAAGTACCCTACAGATTTTACAAAGTTTCCAGTTACATCAAAAAATCTAGAAACTGTAGTATAGTTGGTCTTTGTGCTATCGATACTTCCTTGACTATTAATGTCACCCTTAGCAAAATGTGCTGGATGCTGAGCTCCACCTATAGCAGAAAAATCCATTGAAGTAACAAATCCATCTCCAGTGCATTCATAAGCCTCACATTTTTTTATTTCAATGTTATAACATGAATTTTTACATTCAATCCCATATCCCCATTCATGTGTACCACCACTTGAATAATCATGAGTTTCTCTATCACCTTTTACTGTAGCACCTTCGATTATAACGTTTTTAACGCTGTCACAAGTTAGTATAGAATAGCCAGTGAGATTATTTGATTCTTTAATAAACAAACAATCATAAAATTTATAATGTGTGTTACTTTGCAGAAATATAGAAGCATTTTTATCAATAAGATATTGACCTTTTGGTAACACAACTGTGTAAAGATTGTTATCTTTTGCCCACAAGAGGGCACTATTGATTCCATTCGTTGTGTTCAATGCATCTGTTCCATCATTCTTAATTCCCCAACGAACAAGTTCTACTACATAGGTAGCATTAGAACTAACCATAAAAAATATCATTCCTCCTATTTTAATAACGTTAAGTTATAATATTGAATTCAAGTAATTATCAAAATGCTTGGACAGTATGGTAATTTGAATACCTCAATAAAACTAGTAATATCTAATATATCTAAATGATTCTTAAGGGGTTTACCAATTAAATTTTCCTGAAACGGTTGAACAAAAGGTTTCAGGGGTGTAATATTAAGGTATGTTCTTTATAAAGAACCATAAATTTAAACATCTAATTTTATCTCATAGGTAAATTATACTGATTTATCTATTGTGAGGGTGAAGTACATATCAATCAAACCTATTTATATGTTAGTGTGATGAGTTTTATTTTTAAGAATAGTATCGTTTTTTACTACTAATCAATCATGAATACTTAAATTTTTCTGTCCGGGGGTTAAAACACATGTCAATCCTAATCACAGGCGGAGCAGGGTATATCGGTTCCCACACATGTTTAGAATTATTAAACGCAGGATATGAAATTGTAGTACTCGATAATCTATCTAATAGTAAGGTAGATTCGCTTGATCGTATTAGAGAAATTACCACAAAGGATTTTAAATTTTATCATACAGATTTGCTGAATAAAGCTGAATTACAAACCATTTTTGCTGAAAATAACATAGAAGCTGTTATCCATTTTGCTGGATTAAAAGCTGTTGGAGAGTCTGTTTCGATTCCATTGCATTATTACCAAAACAATATCACTGGAACTTTAATCCTATGTGAAGTGATGGAGCAATTCGGAGTTCATAATATGGTTTTTAGTTCATCAGCAACAGTGTATGGTATGCAGGAACAGGTCCCGCTCTCTGAAGAATTACCTCTTCAAGCAACAAATCCATATGGAAGAACAAAGCTAATGATAGAAGAAATATTACGTGATGTATATGTTTCAAATAAAAATTGGAGTGTTGCTTTGTTGCGTTACTTTAATCCGGTAGGAGCTCATTCTAGTGGGAGTATCGGTGAAGATCCGAGTGGTATTCCAAATAATCTTGTACCGTACATTACTCAAGTTGCTGTGGGGAAATTGTCTGAGCTTAGAGTTTTTGGAAATGATTATGCTACTCATGATGGAACAGGGGTTAGGGATTATATCCATGTTGTAGATCTTGCTGCTGGCCATTTAAAAGCCCTTGAAAAAGTCATGACATCTTCAGGTGTAAGTGCTTATAATCTTGGGACTGGTACGGGATATAGTGTCTTGGAAATGATTCGTGCTTTTGAAAAAGTAACTGGTAGATCAATACCTTATCGCATCATTAACCGAAGACCAGGCGATATTGGAGTTAGCTATGCTGACCCAACAAAAGCACAAAAAGAATTAAATTGGGTAGCAAAAAAAGGACTTGAGGAAATGTGTTTGGATTCATGGCGGTGGCAATCTAATAATCCTAATGGATATGATATAGGAATTACAAGACCAATTGAATTGAATGTTGCCACGTAGATAGTAAAATTCATCCTTTGGAAAGAAAGTTAAACTAGACGAAAAAATATCTTATAAAGCAGTTGCATGATATATAATTGTATAGTATTGTTCTTTATATAGAATATTTTTGTTCGTAAAAAGATAAAGGTTTTGTACTTTAGGGAAAGAATATTTGATGTATTTACTATGGAGATTAAAATTTTCACTAATAAATTCTTTATTAAGAACTGATGAGATTTAAAAAGGTTATAAACTTTAAGTCTATGTTACAACTTATCACTTATAAATAAATATAACTGATGGAGTTTTAACATTTATTGGGATAAAGTTCAAAGTAATTTATTAAGTTAACTTTGTGATGAATTTGATATACAGAATCCATTTATTTATTAATAATAAAGTTTACATTTTCTTTTTTACTATACACCTTTGTCATCTTTAAAAAATCCCAAAAGGTAAATGGACCTTTAATTTGATTGTTTTCGGAACTGCGAACTGCAGCACATACAATTGTCCTTTTATTACATGGATTGATGTTATTTATTGTGTTTGGATAGATTGTAAAGGGGTGTATCATGTATAAAAAACTATGCTCACGCTGTAAGTGTATGTCATATAGTAGTTCAAATCTGGAGATCTGGCAATGCCCATATTGTGCAAGCGACTTAACAAAATGTATAGGAAATAAAGTGGACCATTCAATTAACATACCATTAGTGAATATGAAGCTGAATCAGCAAATTGGCATCGATACATATCGTCAACTTTCTATAAGTAGTAGGAATAATTAGTTCAAAAAGTAAATGAATGTTGAAATTGAATTTTAAAAGTTACGTATACATATAAGTTCGTTAAAAAGAACTTCTTGAATATAGCAATTTATGTTCTTTTTAATGCATAGTGGAGGCAATTATGAGTGCAATCTCTGGAATTTTCCATCTAAACAATGAGCCTATTGATGTAGAACAAGGTAAAAATGTAATGTTAGCTTTACAGAAATACCCTGCTGATGATGTTCAGATCTGGCATAATGAGAAAATATTTTTCGGCTGTCATGCCCAATGGATCACACCAGAATCAGTTGGTGAAAAATTACCTTACTATGATTATGAGAGACAATTACTCATTACAGCTGATGCGATCATTGATAATAGGCATGAATTGTTTCAGAAATTACAAATCACCCCTAGTGATGAGACAATTACAGATAGTCAGTTAATTTTACTTGCCTATGAAAAATGGGGAGAAGACGTACCAAAATACTTAGTAGGTGATTATGCCTTTTTAATTTGGGATGCAAGAGAGCAACTATTATTTGGGGCAAGGGACTTTTCAGGAACAAGAACCCTATATTTTTTTCATAATGAAGCGAAATTTGCTTGTTGTACTATTATCGAACCATTATTTTCATTGCCATATATTCAAAATCACTTAAATGAACAATGGCTTGCTGAGTTTATTGCTATTCCAGTTACGGCAGATTCAGTATCAATTAATACAACAGTTTTTAAGGATATTCAGCAGATTCCTCCTTCTCATTCGATAAAAGTCAAAAATGGAAAAGTTGAATTTTCTCGATATTCTATAATTAAATCAGGGGAAAAGTTAAAGCTAAAATCAAATAGGGAATATGAGGAAGCATTTAAAGAGGTGTTTGTTAGAGCAGTTGGAGACAGGTTGCGTACCCACAAGCAAGTTGGATCTCACCTAAGCGGAGGGTTGGATTCTGGGGCCGTCGTAAGTTTTGCTTCAAAAACTCTTAAGGAAAAGAATAAAAAGCTACATACATTTAGCTATGTACCTGTAGATGACTTTGTAGATTGGACTCATAGATATAGGGTTGCTAATGAAAGACCATTTATAGAATCAACTGTTCAGCATGTTGGGAATATCTCGGATCAATATTTGAGTTTTCCAGAAAAAAATCCCTTTTCAGAAATTGATGACTGGTTAGATACAATGGAAATGCCTTATAAATTTTATGAAAATTCCTTTTGGTTAAAAGGTATTTATGCACAAGCTAATCAACAAAATGTTGGTGTACTTTTAAACGGGCAAAGAGGCAATTGGACGATATCGTGGGGGCATGCTTTAAATTATTATGCAATTCTTTTAAAGAGGTTGAAATTATTAAAGTTATATAAAGAAATAAATTTATATAGTAAGAATATTGGTGTTAAAAAAAAGCGTACGATGAAATTTGTTTGGAAAAAAGCACTCCCATTGTTATATAGATCCTTTTCATCACACAAACAAGATACCTTTCCAGTTTGGATTAATCAAGATTTTGCTGCAAGAACAAATGTGTTCGAAAAGCTTCAAGAATATGGAGTAGATGTTAAGGGGACTACAGTTACTGATGTATATAAAATCAGGGAGAATCAATTTAAACAGTTACATTTTTGGGGACTAAATGGCACAATCGGAACAAAATTGTCCTTGAGTCATTCTCTATGGGAGCGTGATCCTACGAATGATCTTAGAGTGATTAATTTTTGTATATCAGTCCCTGAGGATCAGTATGTTCAAAATGGTCTGGATCGGTCACTTATCCGTCGTTCCACTAAAAATTATTTACCAGATAACATAAGACTTAACCAACGGTCTAGAGGAATTCAAGGAGCAGATGGTATCCATCGAATGAAACAAAGTTGGGAATCGTTTATCAATGAGCTTTATCTGCTGTCAAATGATTCAACAATGTCAAAATTTATTAATATTAATGTTTTCCGAGATTCGTTAGAAAAAGTTAAGAATGATCCAAAACCTGAATTAATTTATGATTTTGAATTTAAGATATTGATGCGCAGTTTAATTTTATATCGATTTCTAAAAAAGTTTGAAGGGAGGTGACGATATGAAGAAGCGATGGGAAGCCCCAGAGTTGGAAGTGCTTAATATTAGTTTGACGATGGCTGGTCCTGGAATTAAAACTCCAGATGCTGTTCAACCAGATCCGGATGCTGATGAACATGATGTGGTTCATTATAGTTAATGTTATCGTATAAAAATGAATGTATGAAGCTCTTATACATTTTTGTGTAAGGGCTGTTTCTTTCTTAGAACTGACAGGCGAAAGTTAATACTTTCCTTTTTTACTGATTAATATACTCCTTTCATTATATTTAGAATTTGGTATGTTCGAATTTAAAAAACGATATCTTTTTATTGATTTACACATTTTTGTAAAAATGGTAATTTCACCTTATGGCTGTTCTTTATAAAGCCCGATTCTATTGACTTGTTACAAATGTTCATATATATTCGTTCTTTATAATGAATAATTAATGTTTATTTATACCTATTTTTTAGGGGTAATAGCCCCAAGAAGATACAATATATTTAAGGGTGCCTAAATGTGAATTTGTTGGCTTCGAATTATTAAGAGTATTACCTCCAAATCAAGAATTAAAGGCTCCTTAAAAATATGAATAGAAAATGAAGTTTAATCATAAATCAAAAATCTTAATTTAATTGTCAGGAGAGTATTTAGTATGAGTGCAATAGTTGGGATTGAAATGTTTAATAATAAACCTATAAATTCTATAGATCTTAAGAATTGGATGAAAACATATCAATTTTTCCCTGCAGATGACATTCAAACCTGGCAAAAAGACAATATCTTTCTCGGCTGCCACGCTCAATGGATAACTCCTGAATCAATTGGAGAAAGCCTGCCATACTATGATAATCATAGACATTTAGCGATCACCGCAGATGCAATTATAGATAATCGTGAAGAGTTATTAGAACGGCTTCAAGTTGGAAGATCACAATGGAAGTCCATTCCTGACAGTCAAATAATATTACTAGCTTATTCTAAGTGGGGAGAAAATACTCCAAAATATTTAATTGGAGATTTTGCTTTTATGATATGGGACGAAAAAAAGAGAAAACTCTTTGGTGCAAGAGATTTTTCCGGTGCAAGAACACTTTATTATCTCCACGATAGCTATCAATTCGCCTTTTCAACTTTAATAGAACCTCTGTTTTCTTTACAAAATGTAAAAAAGAGTATAAATGAGGAGTGGTTAGCAGAGTTTTTAGCTATACCAAACATAGTAGAAAGCGTTGATATGCATTCAACTGTCTATAAAAATATTAAACAAGTACCACCCTCTTATAGTATTACTGTAGCAAACGGCGATGTGAAATTAACCAGGTATTGTACTATCGAGGTTACCGAAAAATTAAAACTAAAGTCTAATGAGGAATATGAAGAGGCTTTTCGAGAAGTTCTTCAAAAAGCAGTTATAGATCGACTAAGAACATATGGTGAAGTGGGATCACATTTAAGCGGTGGGCTAGATTCTGGCTCTGTTGTAAGTGTTGCTGCTAGAGAATTGAAAAAAATTAATAAGGAGCTACATACATTTAGTTATGTTCCAGAGAAGAATTTTGTTGACTGGACATCAAAATATTACGTACCGAACGAAAAGCCCTTTATAAAAGAAACAGTTAAGTATGTTGGGAATATTAAGGATCAGTATTTAGATTTTCCGGGAAAAAGCCCACTAGATGTAGTAGATGATTTTCTTGACATAATGGAAATGCCTTATAAATTCTTTGAGAATTCATATTGGTTAAAAGGGATTAATGAAGAAGCACAAAAGCAAGGGGTTAAAGTGCTTTTAAATGGTGCAAGAGGAAATCATTCTATT
The DNA here is from genome assembly GCA_035645575.1 of Metabacillus sp. Lineage (GTDB taxonomy): Bacteria > Bacillota > Bacilli > Bacillales > Bacillaceae > Metabacillus. The sequence continues at coordinate 1,078 of DASQMK010000051.1, read as the reverse complement.
TCTTGGGGTTCCATGAATTTGACTTATAGTTATTATGTTTCTCTTTTCAAAAAACTAAGATGGTTTCGACTCTATCAGGAACTGGAAGAATATTGTAATAATTTTAGGACCGGTAAATCTATAATGATACCATTTTTATTTAAAAGGGCACTTCCTTCCTTTATTGCTCAAAGGAATAATACTAATACATATCAGTTTCAACCTTTTATCAATTCGGATTTTGCTAGTAAAACAAATGTGTATGAGAAACTTAGAGAAAATGGGATAGACATAAGTGGTACACCTGTAAAGAATTTTAGTGAGTATAGAAGGAGATATTATCAACAATTATTTGTCTGGAATAAAAGTGGAGTGGTCAATACGAAGATGTCCTTGAGGTACTCTCTCTGGGATCGTGATCCTACAAATGATATACGTGTTATTCGGTTTTGTTTATCTATTCCCAAAGAGCAATACACAATAAATGGATTGGAACGATCTCTTCTTAGAAGAGCTACAAAAACCTTACTGCCTGACTCAGTAAGGTTAAATCAAAATAGTCGTGGTATCCAAGGCGCAGATACCATACATCGAATGTCAAAAAAATGGACATTATTTATTAAAGAATTGGAACAATTAAGTAATGACACTACTATTTCACATTTTATTAATACAGAAGTAATAAAGAATGCAATATATAAAGTAAAAGAAAATCCTAAGCCTGAATTACTTTTACAAGATGAATTCAAGATATTAAATCGTAGTTTAGTAGTTTATCGATTTTTAAAAACTATGCAATGAATGGAAGGAGGTGAATACCATGAGGAAAAATTGGAAAGAACCTATGTTACAAATCCTTGATATAAAAATGACTTTGAATGGCCCAGGTAATGCAAACCCGGACTGTTTTGATGTTTCTGATGGAAGATCTGAAACTCATGAAGGACAGTCTAATGCATCTTGTAAACCAAATTCAACACCTGGTAGTGAGCTAGGAAGTTAATTTTAAGTAAATTCATAGTACGCCCCTTATGCTAAACAGTGTAGGGGGAGGGATTATATATTATGGGGGATCTCGTGTTGAGAACAAACATTAAAA